>JASFHU010000107.1:0-9591 GCA_050123055.1 Anaerolineae bacterium | reverse complement strand
ATTGATATAGGCCGCCATCCAGGCAAAACGCACCGTAAAGAAGGAAAGAACGACCAGCAGCGTGCCCAACGCCACCAGGAACGTGTATCTGGCGCCCAAGCGCCGGGCAACCATGACCGTCAGCACCACCAGCAAGATGGTGACCAGCAGTGCCGTCAGCCAGTTGCCCGTCTCCTGCAAATTGAACACCGACAACCCCTGGAAGGGCTGGAGTTGGATCAACTGATACAGCCCAAACAGGGTCACCGGCAACAGCAGGGCCAGAAGCGCGCCACCGCGTTTCCACACCGCTCGCCAGTCCAGGCCCGTGTATAGATCAGCGATCAACTTGCCACTCAGGATGAGCATCGGCAGGACGGGGTGGACCACCAGCCAGGGCATCTTTTCGCCGGCCCAGCTATAGATAAAGAGCGTCGAGATGTTCCAAAAGATCAGAAAGGCCACAAACCGGGCGTCCGACCGCTCCTGGCTTGGTTCCTCGGGCGGCAAGGCCTCCTCCTCCTCGGGTAGTGCTACCAGCAGTACCTCGCTTTCTTCTGCCAGTTCCTCCGGGAGGATCGCGTCATCTTCCACCGGCTCTGTCTTTGGGCGCGCGCGCACACCGCGGACCAAATAGTACACCATCGCCGCCAGGCTGAACAACAACGGCACAAAGTCGTACATCGGCAGCAACAGCAGGTAATAGTACCACGGCTGGCCGCCACGCTGAACCTCCTGTTGGGCCAGCCAGTAGCTGATCGATCCAAAGATGCCGGTGCCCAAGCCCAGGGGATTGGTGAAAAAGGTGGTGAAGAGCAGGGCATAGATCACAAACATCACCACCGCCGCGACGAGCCAGTTGCGCCAGGTCAGGGTACGCAGCGCCTCTTCGACACTGCTGGGACGGGGATGCCGCGAACGGAGCAGGGTCGCGCTGACCAGCACCGCGGGCAGCGTCCCCCCTACCACCGTGACCACCGAGAGCACCAGCTTGAGCACACCGGTGGCCCCCTCGGCCGTCTCGGCCACTCCCGGGAGACGTCCCAGCAAGAACGTCAGCCCCAGCAGGATCAGACTAAGCGCCCCGGTGCCAACGTATAGCCAGAGCTGGTTGCGGGTGCGTACCCGTTCCCAAAGGATCAGTTCGATGATGAATAACAAGCCAATGAAGCCAAAGATGTAGGCGTTCTCCTTGGTCGCCAGCGAGAACATGAGCACCGCTGCACCCAGGTAGAACCAGCCCGGCTTGTGGCTCCGGATAAAGTGAAACAGCGCCGCGATGAGCAAGATCGTCCAGACCGCGATATAGATGTCGTTGCGGATGTAGCGCGAGTAGTAGAGGAACGAGGGCGAGATGAGGATCAAGATGGACGTGACAATGGCGCCCAGCCGGCCGAGCCAGCGGCGCAGCAGCAGCGGGCTCATGACCATGAATACGCCAAACAGCGCCGGCACGATGCGCGCAGTAAAGTCGTTGTCGCCAAACAAAAAGTAGATCAGCGCGTTGGCGTGGAACAGGAACGGCCCATGCATCATCGGATTGTGGACGTAGCCAGAGCCGTTGTACAGGTAGTAGGAGTAGAGAGCATGAAGGCTCTCGTCGTGACTCATGGCCCGCGCGCCCAGGTCCGCGAAGCGGCTGATCACAGCCAGCAAAAAGATGACGAAATAGATCGTCTTTTCCCAGTTTGGCTTCAACAACTCGGCCAATGGTCTGTCAAACAAAGACGGTTTACTTTGCAACTCCATCCTCAATCCCTCGTCTGATCCTGTTACATACTACTCGATGCATAACAGATTCTACTGCCCATTCGAAAAAGCTCTAGCCCTGAGCAAGTTTTCGGACAGATTCTACTGCGATCCCGCAACCCAAAGCACCACTTCCTGGTCCACAACGGGCAGGCTCGCCTGGTTGAACAGCAGCCAGCGCACCAGCGCCTGTCCCCGCAAGGCCCAGGGCGACCAGTATGTGTGCAGTGGGAACCCCTGCCCCCGGAAGGTCTCGCCGATGGGCAGGTCCTGTGCGGCCAGAGTTACCGCCGCGACAGTGTCCGGCTGACCGGAAAGCCCCTCGACCACTACCTGCTGCCCAAAGTCGCGCAGATACCAGGCCACCACCGGCCCAGTTGCCGCATCCAACGTGAAGGGCAGCTCGTGCTCAGCCCCGGCCTTTTGCAGCGACAGTGCCTCCAGGCGCTCCACCAGCAGACGCACATCGGGCACGGTTGTCTCCATGACGATCAGCTCCCGGGCATCGCTGGTGTGGGCGAAACTGGCACTCCACATGGCCTTGACACCGAACAGCCCCAAGATTACCACCACGGCCAGCCAACCGCCGGCCAGCACCAAGTGGGGTCCCCGCCACAGCCAGGCCACCGCGCCCAGGCCCACCAACAACAGGATCGCCACTGTCGCCAGAAGAAGGTAGGTCGAACTGGCATACATGTTGATCCCGGCAATAGAGACGGTTGCCGCGCCGGCTGCGCGTGCGAAAGCGGCCAGTTGCAGGTAGAGAAAGATGCCCACCACCAGGGCGACCAGGGCTACCATCACAACCTCAAACCAGAACTTACGCCGATCTATCCAGCGCCAGGTCCGCTCGACGCCCTGCCCACCCAGCAGGGCCAGCGGCACCACCACCAGCAGCAGGTTGCCGGGCGAACGGTGTCCCGGGAACAGAAGGAGCAGTGTGGCCACCAGCGACAAAAAGACCAGGAAAGCGGTGTGGGGGAGCGATGATCCGTAGTGGTCAGATGCCGGCTGCTCCCCGCGACCGCGCGCCAGCCAGCGAACCAGCTCCACCAAACCCAGGAACAGAATCAGGGCCTCGTAGCGCAGCAGCAGCAAAAGGGGATAGATCAACGGTTGGCCCCCTGCCTCGGGCAGGAAATCCCTGGCCCAGGCCCCAAGCAGATCGGCGGCATGCCCGATCCCGGCCGGGTGGAGGATGAAGGTCATCGTTACCAGGCCAAAGGTGCCTGCCAGCACCGCGCCCGCCTTTGCTGCGAGCCCCTTCTCACTTCGGGCGGCCGACCAGGCCATCTGCACCGATGCCCAAGCGCCCTCGCGCTCCCGCAGCCGGTCCACCACATAGAGCAAGAGCCCGAAGGCAAGCAGGATAAACAACAGACTGTAGATGCCCGGCCCGGCCGCCAGTCCCAGCCCCAGGGCCGCCGCCGCAAAGTAGAGATACCCTGACTGCCGGGTGTCCACATAGTTGAGCAGGCCGACGACGATGGCTAAACCGCAGGCAGCAACCACAACGGCGCTATCCAGACTCCGTGACAGATAGGCGGCCGATGGTGAGATGGCCAGCAGCAACGAAGCGGCCAGCGCCCCACCGCGCCCCAGCCGCTGGCGCAGCCCATAGGGCAGCAGCGCCAGGACCACACCTGCCAGCGCCGGTAGCCAGCGCCCAATCGCGTCGCCGGATCCCATCAGCGTGAACCCGAGCACATTGCCCGTGAACAGGGCCGGGATCGTCCCCGCTGGCGCCGCCTGGGTCGCGCCCTGGGTGAATCGGAGGGCAGCCAGGGCCTGTTCCGCCTCGGCGCCGTTCAGCGGCCGCAATCCCAATTGGAGGAAGCGCAGCCACGCCGCCAGCAGCCCGATGGCCCCGTACGCCACCCGCTCCACCGTCAGCCACGAGGTGGCCACCCGATCTTGATCGGCGCGATCATGATCGGCGCGATCCTGATCGGCACGATTTCGGTCGATTAGTTCTTGCTCAGCCAGTTCTACAGTCATTGCCTCTGTCGTACCCACCCCTCATCACTCCAGCAAAAGATGGCTTGGAATCTATCCGGAGATTCGCTCAGAACCCCCCATCCACCCACTACCGCACCCGGTAGATCGTCACCCCTTCATTCTGGTACACCACGTCCATGAACTGTCCAAACTTTTGCAGGCCCCGCGGATCGTACTCAATGCGCTCCAGCGGCCCGACATAGACGTAGGTTATATCATACTTGTCCAGCAGGGTCAAGGCCGCTTCGGGATCGAGCGTGTTGTAGAGTATCTCGATATCGGGTTCGCGGGCTGCCTGGACCGTATAATCGCCCCGCCACTGCCCCTCGTGACCACCCCAGCCCAGCAACGTCGGCAGACCGGTCAGGGCCGCGACGCGCCCCTCGTAGACGTAGGAGCTGCCGCCGGTGCCGGGCTTTTCTAGGATGACCGGTGCGCCCTCTACCTGCTCGTTCAACCAGGCCACGGCAGCATGGTCGTCCGGCTGGCTCTCGGCCAGGTAGGCCGTGCCGTCCAACCGGGGTGAAGTGGCAAACTCTTCCGCCCGCCTGACGTTGCCCAACACCGGGTACACCATCCCCATGGCAAACAGAAGCCAGAAGCCGATGATGAATGCAGCCCGCACCGCGTTCGCTGCCGGCTTGCGGCCTTTGCCCCAGCGGCTCAGCCAATAGACGGCAAAGGTGCTGGCCACGGCCATCAACACCCAGGCCTGGAAGTAGAACTTGAAGATGGTGTTCATCCGCACCCGGAAATTGTCCACCAGGTAAAAGAACTCCACACTCAGCGTCAGCAGCAGCCCGATGACGGCGAGCACCAACACAAACTGCACACTGGGATGGCGGATGGCACCCCTTCTCTCCCCCTCTTCTGTGCGAACCGGGTCAGGCTGAGGGGTCACGGACCGTTGGAGCAGCACGGTGCCCAGCGCCGCCATCCCGGCTACCACCAATGGCATGACCCACGTGCGCAGCTTGACCAGGAACAGCTCGCCCAACAGCGGCACCCAGGCGCTATCGCCGACGATCTCGTACACGGCCGGGATACGGCGGATATTCTCCAATAGATCGCGCCCCTGGGGGGTGATCATGAGTAGGAGCACGATCATGACCATGATGCCCAGAGGCACCAGGAGAAAGGTGGCCGTCCAGGCCATCCACCGGCCAAACAGCCGCCGCCCCGGCATCTCTTGCCTCAAGCGGAGGGCCAGGAGGGCCAGCAGGCCGGCGATGGCCACCAGGAAAGGTCCGAACATGACAAAATACTGTCGGAAGCGCGTGCCCACATAGAGCGTTGGCAACAGCCCGCCTGCCTGCGACTGGAAGCCGATATAGAAGGGCAGGTAGAGGGTAAGACCCAGGATAGCCACCGCCCCGCCCGTCAACCCCACGTCGCGGACAAAGGGCCAGTTCAACCGCCCGTAGCGCGCCCATCGTCCGAACCCGTAGGCGACCCCAAAGACCAGCAGATAGATGGGGAAATCCCAGGTATTCAAGAAGGCCAGCGCCCCCAGGCAGAGGGGCAGCAGCAGGGGTAGTTGCATCAACGGCGCCCACCAGCTCGCGGACTCTTCTTCCCCGTCGCTTATCGCTGCCCTGGCCTCCAGAAGCGTCCTCAAGATCAGTGCCAGCGCCAGCAGCACAAAGGGCAGCGCCAGTACGTGAGGGTGCATGTCGCCCAGCAAAAAGCTGAACCCGGGGAACTCGTCGATGGGCTGGACACCCATCGAATTGCCCGCCGGGTCCAGGTCGTGAATGACACGCGAGGCCCGCCACCACCACCAGCCGCTCCGCGAGGGAATCAGGCTCGCTGCCTGGGCCGGGTCAAAGGGTTGATTGATGTCCTTGATGTCCAACCAGCGCCAGAATTCCTCCGGCATCAGCCGGGCGCTGTAGAGCATCTCAAAGAAGCCTTCCAGGTTGCCCAGGACAGCGACCAGGATGGCTCCCAGAAAGCCCCAGGGCAGGGCTTTCCCCGGACTGAGGGGCTCCCCCTCTTGCCGCTGGCTCAGCCTGAACCCCTGGACCAGGTTGTAGACCAGGCCAAAGGCCCCGGTGCAGGTCAACGCAAAGAGGCTAGCCAGCCCCACGTTGAAGGTCAGATTTGCGGGAAAGCCGGAGAGGAGGGTCAACAGGGCCATCATCACGTAGCCAAAATAGTAATAGCTGATGGCAAAACCACTCAGCCAGGCGTCGTGGGGCGGAAAATACTCGCTGCGGCCGATGCTGTTCAGGTACATCAGCTCCATGAACTTTTCGCCGCCGGCCGTCATGAGGTCGGGGCTGTAGGCGCGCAGGAATGCCCACAACGCCAGGGCTCCGGCAAAGAGGAGCTCCACGGCCAGCACCAGCCTGCCGTTGGCCCTCAGCCAGGCCAGCAAGCCGGGATCCGCCTCGACCCCCTCGTCCGCAGCGTCTCTGGCCTGACCCCGCCGGTAATAGATAAAGGAAACTAGGGCCACCACCAGGATGCTGAACAGCCCGCCGCCCACACTGTTCCGCAGCAGACCCAGTGAGCCCGCCAGCCAGAACAGGTAGCCGACCAGCAACAGGCCCAGCGGACGGGCAAAGGCATAGCCCCGGCCGGGCAGGTGCCGGAAGAACCGATAGGCCAACGGCAACGCTGCCAGACCCATGACCTGCATCCACAACCACCAAACGACGACGATCAGCATCCCTGTATCCTTGTGCCCTGCGTCCTTGCACCCTTGACTTCCCGGCCCCTCGCCGCGCTACCGGATCGAGCGGGCAACGCGCAACAATTCATCCTCGCCCAGGTGGCCCGAAGATAGAGCCACGATCAGTTCGTCCTGCTCCCAGACAAGTTCTTGCCAGACCGCTCCGGTCCGGTCGCTGCCCAACTGCAGCAGGACGCCGGCCTGGCCACTCACGTCCACATCCCTGGCATCCTGGATAGACGTGGCCTGCAGGTTCAGCTTGGAGATGCTCCCCGCGTCGCCCAGGGCGATGGAATATACACGCAGGATCAACTCGTCGCCCGCGCCATCCTTGTAGACAAGCTCCAGGAAGAAGGGTTGCGGCACCCAGGCCGGCAGATCGGGATAGGTGTAGCCATTCACGCCCGCCAGCCGGTACCCGGACGGCAGATAGGCCGGTTGGGGGATGGCATAGGAAACCTGTCCTTGGGCTTCCTCCAACCCCAGGCTTTCCCGGACAGCCGTGGCTCCGGCCAGGGCCGTGGCTGGCAGGGCTGACGGCGTATAGACCGGCTGGATGGTCACCTCGGTACGCCCCAGGCTAAAGGCAGCCAAAAAGCCAGCCACTGCGGTCTGGCCCAGTGGCGTGAGCAACACCACCACCAGTAGGACAGTCACCAGTCCGGCCGCCGCCCAACCCCATCCAGGACGGCGCACTCCCCGTACCGGCCGGCCTGCCGCCTGGACCTGGCGCATGACCTGTTGTTCCAGCACCGGCGGCACCGGCCCCAGCAGGTCCGGCAAACGCGCGAACTGCTGTGCCGTGGTCAGCACCCCGGCTTCGTCCGGGTCCAACCCTTCAGGCACCGCACCAGGCTGGCGCAGTAGTTGGTCCACCGCTGCCGAAACCCGCTCGGCTTGTACCTTCTCTGTCTTGCTCGCTCTCATCGTTCTCCTGCTCGCCAACCTTCCCCGCTGCGGATCACGCCTCCTCCAGCCTGGCACGTAGCTTGCGCAGGGCCCGGTAGAGGATCACGGCCACGTGCCCTGCCCTGAGCCGCATGACCTTGGCGATCTCTTGATTGCCCAGGCCAGCGCCGAACTTGAGGCGGATGATCTCTTGCTCCCGCTCGGACAGCGTCGACAAGACCCCCCGCAGGCGGTCCAGTTCCTGCCGGCGCATCAGCGCCTCTGGCGGAGCGGGATTGGGCGCCTGCTGCTCATTGGCCAGCTCCAGCGCCACCTCAGGCCGGCGCCGACGGTAGTACCCTGCCACCGTGGTCCTGGCTATCTGGAAGAGCCAGGCACCAAACGCCTCGCGCCGGCGCAGTGTGTGCTGCCGCGAAACCGCTCGCTCAAAGACCGACGCCGTCAGGTCCTGGGCCAGGTCCTCACCGTCGACCCGCAGCCGGACATAGTTGAGAATGCGGGGCAGATATTGGCGGTACAGATCGGCATAGTCGTCCGGTTGGCCCACGAGTGGTCTACTCTCCATAGATCAAGATGCAAAAGCGGGCCAGATATTACACCCATCCTGCATCAGGCGCGCCGTCTACCGTCTCAGATCACTCGGAACTGGGCACCTCGTATATCGTCACCCCTTGGTTCCGAAAGACAGCCCGCAGCTTTCCCTGAGCGGCCATTTGCTCGAACTTGGCGAGGCCCTCGGGGGCATAGTAGCTGTGTTCCAGGGGACCGACGACGATGTAACGCACGCCATATTTCTCCAGCATCGGCTCGATGAGCGCGGGGATGGGCTCGTCATAGATCCTGGCGATGTCCTTTGCCCGGGTCCACACCTCCTGGTCGTCAGCGGCTGCCCGCTGCTGGCGCTGGTGCCAGTTCCAACCCAGCACTGTCGGCAGTCCTGTGTTGATGGAGTAGCGCGCACCCCAGCGATACTCGGGCGTGTGCCCTTCCAGGATGACGGGCGAGCCCACGATATTGTCAAGCAGCCAGCGGATCGCCTCCAGATCCCACTTGAGGTCATAGCGCTGGCCGTTGGGATCCCAGTAGTTGGCCGTCTCCATGTAGGTCCAACCATCCAGCCCCGGCCCCTGGCTCGTGTCGAACCGGTCCTCGATCTTGGCCAAAGTCGCCAGGGGTGGGTAGAGAGTGGCAAAAAGTACCAACACCAGCAACGAAATGAGCCACAGGCCCCGGCCAAATTGCCAGCGCCTCAGGCGGGGCACCATCCAGGCCAGCGCCGCCGCCGCGGCCACGCCCCACATCAGCCATACCTGGAGGTAGAACTTGAATACGGTGTTCATCCGCCCGATGTCGCCCTGGACGACAATGATCTCCACCCCCAGGGTCATGGCCAGGCCCAGCAGCACCAGGTAGGCCCACCAGCGCTCGCTGGCACGGAGGCCGGGCCGGAAAAGTAGCAGCAATCCCACCAGGGCAATGGGCAACCCCAGGGCCAGAACCGTCAGGCCACGATAGGTGTAGGCGCCGACCTCCGTCACTTGCGCGTTGGCCCTGGTGAAGGAGACCAGCCCCGGCACCAGCAAAAAGAGCTCGACCAGGATCAGGATCGCCAGCGCGATCCAGAACAGGACACTCACCGGTACGCCTCGCACCCCCACGATGCGCGCCGCCTCGCGCAGTCGCCTGTGTTGCCCCAGGTAGCGGAAGGTCAGCCGCAGGCGATGCAACAGGGGATCGGGGCGCAGGTCGTCAGAGCGTCCAAAGACCCGCGCCAGCAGGTAGCTGAGGATGCTGAACAGAAAAAGGCCATGAACCACCAGGTAAGCCGCGACCGACGTCCGCGTCCCGTTCCACAGCTCGACGCTGGTATAGAAGGCGCCATAGTTGTCCCAGAAGGGCCAGTAGAGCACCCACCAACTGAGGAGGAACACCAGGCCAAACTGCCAGGCCACCGCCCACAGCATCCGCCAGCTCAGCCGTCCTCGCCGCGAGAACTCGGCGATGACCAGTGTGCCCAGCGCCACCAGCAGGTGAGGCGGCACGTCCCAGGTGTTCGTCGTCCGCATTGCGCCGATAGTCAACGACCACAGGAAGAGCGGGACGAGCTGAGCCAGGATCGAGGTCCAGCCCCGTCTCTCAGATCCTCCGGCGCGCTTGACCAGGGACAGGGCGATGGACAGGGAGACGAGGGCCAGGGGCATGGCGATCAGGTGGGCGTGCAGGTCGGCGTACAGGAAGGTAAAGAACGGGAACTCTGTGATCACCGACTCGTAGGGACC
>JASFHU010000106.1:0-9638 GCA_050123055.1 Anaerolineae bacterium | reverse complement strand
ATCCGTCATCTCGGCGTGGAGATGGTGGGGGACCAGGAGTTCTACCAGGTCAACCTGGGGGTCCGACAGCAGTTCCTGGTAGTCCGTGTAGACCTTTTCCACACCCCAGGCTCGGGCTTTTGCCTGAGCGCGTCCTTTTTTGGTGTCGCACACGGCGACGATGCCGGCATCCTCCCGGTCGCGATAGCCAAGTTGGTGCAAGTCGGAGATGCGGCCGCAGCCGACGATGGCAGCTCGGACGGGCAGCATCTCGGCTATCCTTGCTCACGTTCCGACGCCGGAATATACTCCTCTCCTCGCAGCGCCGCGTCGCGGGCAGCGACCAGCTCCTCCCCCCGATAGGGTGCTAGCAAGCAACCCGTTGCACCCATCGTCTTTGCCCGCTCGTAGGCTCTTCCGTAGGCGGTTTGGAAAATGACGGGTACCTCCTCGAGACCGGAGGTCATCTTGAACTGACGGAGGGTCTCGAATCCATCCCACCCAGGCATCATCACATCGAGGATGACCAGGTCGGGCGGGTTCTGCCTGGCAGCGGCCAGTCCTTTGGGCCCGCTGTTCGCATACCGCACCTCGTCGTTACGCTCACGCGCCAGGATCATGTGCGCGATCTCGGCTTTTGTCGGCGTATCATCGATGATCAGCACCCTGCACCCCTCCTGGCCGGCAGGTATAGCCGGTTCGGGCGGCAGCACAGACTCGGGAGGATAATAGGTCTCGCCCCGCAATAGCGTATTGCGTGCCTCAACCAGTCCATGTGCATGCACGGCGCTGTACAAGTACCCAGCCGCTCCGGCACGCTGTGCCTTTGGATGCACGATCCTCGGCGAGAGCCAACCCACCAGGAGCACCGGCACATCCTGCAGTGCCGGGAGCCACTGAAGCCTGCGGCAGAACTCGTAGCCATCCAAGTCAAGGGTAAACAGACCATAGATGATCAGATCGGGTGGGTCTTGTTCGGCGACGGCCAAGCCTTCCATCCCACCGGCCGCAAAGCGGAGCTCGTCTTCACTACATCCCCCGACATCAAGTCTATGGCGGACGCTGAACGTCCAGTCATAGTCCGAAATGGCCAATATCCTGCAGCTCTTCATGTTGTCCATGCTTTCCTCTCGCTACGTGCTGCTTCCTTAGCAGATGCTCCTAACCGGGCCAGGCTTCCCTAACGCCGTCTCTTGCGGGCCAGGCGCAAGGCCGTAAGCAATCCCTTGTCGCGTATCGTTTTGACGGCGATTCCCCGCGAGGTGATCTCAAAATACTTGGTCGCATAGTGAGCCAGTTTGTCCTCGTCCAGCTCAATGCCCAGGCCGGGCGCTTCAGGCACAGCCACGGTCCCGTCGGCGGCGACGCGGATCGGCTGGCTCAGAAGGCCATCACGAACCTCAGGGACCCAGCCCGGAGGCTCGTAGGGGAATTCGATGGGATGATCCCGCGGCCCGGCAGCCCACACCTGGAGATTGATGAGAAAGCCCAGGCCGTTGGTCCAGGTATGCGGTGTGTAGCCCAGCCCTTGCTCGCGACAGGCGTCGAGCACCTTCATCGCGTCGCCAATGCCTCCGCCCATCGTTGCATCCGGCTGGTAGACATCGTAGCTACCCTTCTCCAACATCACCTTGAACTCTTGCCAGCCGCCATTCAGCTCACCCCCGGCGATGGGCACGGCGGAACGGCGGCAAAGCTCCGCTTGCTCGTCGTAGGCATACATATCCAACGGCTCTTCGATCCAGCCAACATCCAGATCGGAACAGGCCCGGGCAAAGTCGGATGCTCGCTCCAGCGTCCACAGGGGCGCGTCGTCGACGAGGGCCACCCGCCAACCCTGGTTGGCGTCCACGCCGATCTCCATGTTGTCGCCAACCGCCCGGCGCACTACCTCTACCTGCGCAATATCCTCGGCAGGATCAAAGCTGTGCACTCGCAGTTTGACAGTCCGGAAACCCAGTTCGCGTAGTTGGAGAACCTCCTCTGCCCGCTGCTCGGGGGGATGGACCTCGCCGGTTGAGGCATAGACCTGCGCCCGGCCCCCTGCCTGCCCACCCAGCAGCGCCCACACCGGTTTGGCCTCGATCTTGCCCCGAATGTCCCAGAATGCGGCCTCGATCCAGTAATTGCGCCAGCCAAGGTAGCTGGCCTCGCGGATACGCTGGCGAGCTGTGTCGATATCGACCGGATCCAGGCCAATCAGATAGGGACCGAGCAGCCCCCCCAGCCCTTCGCGCTCCTGCTCAAAGGCAACGCCTGCAGCCAGACCCTGGATGCCTTCGTCGGTTGTCAAACGTAGTAACGTGAAACGGTTCTCAGTCTGGGGATAACCCGGGATCCAGGCAGGATAAAACGGCTTGGCCAGCGGGATGGCTACATGGAATAGCTCTATGCGTTCAACCTTCATCGGTCCAGCTCACTCCTCCCTGCGAGCACTATGCCGTTCGTTGAGCTGATTATACCATAAAGCGGCCCTCAATGCCTAATCGGCAGGGCCGAGCTTACGGCCTGGCACAGGGGGGGCTTGGGCTTGGCCGCTTGGAGGCTCATGTCAATCTTCTAGCTCCTCTCCAGAGGCAGTGCAAAGAAAAAGGTTGTACCCTCCCCTGGCTCGCTCTCTACCCAGATACGTCCCCCATGAGCCCGGACCAACTCGCGGGCGATGGCCAGCCCCAGGCCGCTTCCCTCGATGCGGGGCTTACCGCCCCTCCAGAAACGGTCAAAAACGTGAGGTAGCTCCTCTGGCGCGATACCTGGCCCGTCATCTGCCACCGAGATCTGCACCCTGTCGGGGCGTGGCGCGCCGGACACGACCACCTGGCCACTCTCCGGTGCGTGTCCCAGCGCATTGGAGACCAGGTTGGCCACCACCTGGCGCACACGCACGGGGTCAGCTTCCACCAGGGGCAGTTCCAGTGGTAGGTCCAGGATCAGGCTCTGCCCCTGGGCCGCGGCCTGGAGATCGAAACTCTCCACGATCCCGCCCAATAGCTCGGCCAGATCGGTCGACTCCCAGGCCAGTTTCAGTTGGCCAGCCTCGGCCTGGGCCAAGGCCCGCAGATCATCGACCAGGCGCGCCAGGAGCAGAGTCTCTTCCTGCAGCGAGGCAAGCGCCTCGGGCGTTGGCTCAAAGACACCATCCAGGAAGGCCTCCAGGTCGCCACGGATAACCGTCAGGGGGGTGCGCAGCTCGTGGGCAATATCAGCCATCAGATTGCGGCGCAGCTCTTCCTGCCGGGCCAGAGATCGAGCCATCTGATTGAATGCCTGACCCAGCTCGGCGATCTCATCCTGGCCACGGACCTCCACCTGGGGCACGTCCCCTCCTGCCAACCGATGCACTGCATCAGTCAATGCCCGCAGCGGGGCGGTGAGTTGTCGGGCCAGCAACAGGCCCAGCAGCAAGGCCACAATGCCAGCGACCAGCCCGGCCCAGAGCAGTGAGCTGTTTACCTGCCGGAGGAACTCTGACTCGGGCGACTCGCGCACCCGTCCCTCGGCTGCGACGAGCAGCGTGCCAATCTGTTGCCCCGCCACCGCGAGGGGCACGCCGATCTCCAACTCTGTCTGCGACAGTCGCTCGCCGACAAGTTCGCCCTGGGAATCGGCCACCACCCGCCCCGTGGGGTCAGCCAATAGCAATCGCTCTGGGGAGGAACCACTGCCCTGGCCACGACCCCTGGCGCCCTGTTGCCCCTGCGGCAGCTCGCTCATCCATTCAGCCACCCCCTCCCAACCACCAGCCTGCGCATAGTAGGCAGCAAACGAGGGCGCCAGCCGTTCGGCGCGCTGCTTTTTCCCCTGGCTGACATAGATCTCGAACTGGCGCGTTGTGGTCCGGTTCACCAGGACTGCAACCACCCCCACGGCGACGACGGCGACCAGCATAAAGGCGAGCAGCAGTCTCACCCACAGCCGGCGGGAGATGGGGGCTACGGATTGGGCTTTGGGGGTAGGCTCGGGTCTTGGCACTGGACGATTGATCCTCAACGTACCTACTGCTCGCGAAACCTGTAGCCCACACCATAGACGGTCAGCAGATAGCGTGGTTGCTTGGGATCGGGCTCGATCTTTTGGCGGAGGTTCTTGACGTGGGCATCCACCGTCCGCTCATAGCCCTCAAAGGCATACCCCTGCACCCGGTCCAACAGCTCCAGCCGGGTGAACACACGACCCGGATTGCGGGCCATGACGGCCAGTAGATCGAACTCGGTGGGTGTGAGTTCCACAGCCTGCCCGCCCACGGTCACCTGCCGACGCTCCAGGTCGATCTGGACGTCGCCAGCGACGATGGGTGGTGAGGGCTGCTCCCGTTCCCCGCCAACGCGCCGCAGAACGGCCCGCACGCGGGCCACCAACTCGCGGGGGCTGAAAGGTTTGGTGACATAGTCGTCGGCGCCCAGCTCCAGGCCGATGAGCTTATCAGCCTCGTCCACTCTGGCCGTCAGCATGATGATCGGCACATCCGACTCCCGGCGCAGGGTCCGGGCCACGTCCAGGCCATCAATGCCCGGTAGGCCCAGGTCCAGGATCACCAAGGCCGGTTTTTCGTGACGGTACATCGTCAGGGCCATCTGGCCATCTTCGGCCGCCGCTACCCGAAAGCCGGCCTTCTCCAGGTAGGCCTTGACGGTCTTGACGATCTTGGCCTCATCGTCCACGATCAGGATCGTTTCGCCGCTCATTTCACCGCCCTTTGGATGCAATTCCAGCATACCCCAACTAGCCAGTACTGTCAAATGCACAATCAGGGGCAGGATGACCTACCCCTGTTCGTCCCTCGGATGCTGAAGGCTGTCTGCATTTAGGGCGCGCAGCGCTCAAAGGCCGGAAGGTGTTTGGTTTGCGAGGCCTGCTGTAGCGCCTGGAAGACACGGATGATGTCCGGGTTGTCCACCATGCCGAACAACTCATCATAGAGCACCGCGTTGTCGATCTCTGCCTGGACGCCCGCTTCGCAGGCCTCGGCCAGCGTGTCAAAATGGGACACATTGTCTGCCCATGTGTTCACGGGCACATCCAGTCCGTAACGATCGAACAGAGTCACCAAAGCCGCAATATGATTCTCCTCGGCCTTCTGGATGTTGGTAAACGGCCGTGCCCTGCCAAAGTCAGCCACCACCTGGTCATAGACCGACCAGGCCTTGTATTCATCGTCCAGGGCCATAATCAGTGCTTCTGCTTCCGATTCATCCAACTCGCCCATGTACACGCCATCGGAAATGGAGCCGGGCGCAGCGACTGGGTTTACATTCGTGTCCGGCTTGGTCTGGACCGCCTGGGCTCCCCTGTTCCGAGTCACTGTATCCTGCTCCGCGCCCGCCCGACGAGGTCCCCCAAAGGCTGCCTCTGCATCCCCCGGCAAGGCCAACACTGCCACAGCACCGAGCACCAGGATTCCTATCAAAGCTACGCTACCGATTCTTAGCATTCTACTCTTCATCAGTCCCTCCCCAATGTTTTTGTTTGCGCCTCGATGGGCCAGAACCGTCTGAATGGGTTGGCCCAACCAAGTCCTACAATCACAGTATCAGTAGACCGCAATGGCTCGCGGTGGATCGCCAGATCCGCGGCATTTCTGCCGGATCTGGCGATCCGGCAGGAGCAGATTGCGGTGTACTGAGTATAGATGAAGGGTTTGAAAAAGTTGTGAAGGGAATGTGCAGAACTGGTTAAGGCAAGAACCTGTGCAGGGTTGGGTAGTGAAGGAGTGATGAGAGGTTTCAAGATAACTAGCCGCCGAGGCGCCACACCCGCAGCTGGCACCTACCCGCAGGCACCCCGTAAGCAGAGCCGCCACAGACTGGTTCTGTTGCTAACAAGAGCCCTTGTGCTGCGAGGCATCGAGTTACCCAGTCCCACATCCCTGCTTTTGAGTCAGCCGACTTGTGTGCCTTCAGGGAAAGGTCTTGGCTACTTGCATACTGGGAAGAATCGATGTATAATGTATCGCGTCGCCAGGGTGGCGAATTCGCACCTCAAAAAAGCACCCACATACCGTTCAAAGAGGAGGGAGCCATGTCTCTGTTCAGGCAAAAAGGGTGGTTGGCGTTAGGTATCCTTGTTCTGGCCGCTGTCGCGGCAGCGACCTTGCCGACCAGTGGATGGCAAGCGCCGGCCTCAGCGGATAGCCCTGGTAGTCCCAGTGACATAGTACCCGCGGCCGCCGGCGATTATGTGGTCCTGGCCTGGAACGACCTGGGCATGCACTGCTACAATGAAAGTTTTCAGGACCTGGCCGTGCTGCCCCCCTTCAACACCCTCTGGGCCCAGGTCATACGGGTGGGAGATCCGCCCCAGATCGTCACCTCCGGCATCAGGGTGGAGTTCTTTTTTGCCGACAACACCTACTCGGTGGGGAAATCTGACTTTTGGGACATCAGCCCCTACCGCCCTGTTCAGAACGCCGAATGGCTCTTTGGCCTGCCAGGTCCTCTGCCCGATGACATCGGGCTCACCGGCACAGGAATGTCTGGCACGATGACGCTGCACGGTGGCGATCACTTTGAAGCTGTGGGCATCCCCCTCACCGAGTTCCGCGACAGCGATCCGGCAAATCCTTACCCCTACCAGATCGCCACCGTGGTTGTGTACGATGAGGCCACCGGCGCTGAGCTGGCCCGGACCCGGCCCGTGGCGCCGGTCTCGACCGAGATGCACTGTGACAACTGCCATTATGACTATGGGCCGGGCAATGACGAGATCGCCACCGGCGTGGTGGAGCAGAACATCCTGACCAAGCACCAGGACCGTGAAGAAGTCGGGCCCTTGATGGATCGCCGGCCCATCCTCTGCGCCGAATGTCACGCTTCCGCTGCTTTGGGAGCCCCAGGAAAGCCAGAGGTCCCTAACCTGTCCCATGCCATGCACGAGGAGCACGACGAAAAGGTACCGGATACCCTGCAGGGCTGCTACAACTGCCACCCTGGCCCTCAAACCGAATGCCTGCGCGACATCATGGCCTCCTCCCAGTACAGGATATACTGTGTCGATTGCCACGGGACCATGTACCAGGTGGCCGAGAATCCCACGCCCTGGCTCAACGAACCCCGCTGTGACGATGAACGATGTCATGGCATCGCCTATGAACAAGACCAAGCACTATACCGCCTTTCGAAGGACCATGGCGAGGTCTATTGCGCGGCCTGCCACGACAGCCCGCACGCTATCGCTCCCAGCAGCGAGCCCAATGACGCCATCAAATTCATCGGCTGGCAGGGACACGCTGGTACCCTGGACACCTGCGTCGTCTGCCATGCATCCTGGCCAACATCTGGAGGACCCCATGGCCTCGAGCCCCCTCTCGTACGCACCTTCACTTTCGAGCCGGATCACTTTAGTGCTCCGGAGCCGGGTGCGCAAGTTGTCTATACTCACAGGCTGCACAACAAAGGCAACGTTCAGGACACCTATCAGTTGACCTGGACCAGCTCTCTGGGTTGGGCTGGCGTGGAGACTCCCACGCTCCCGGTGTCGCTGGACCCCGGTCAGACGTCGCACATCACCGTCACTGTGACCATCCCAAACAGCGAGGAGATCCGAGGCCTGACCGAGAGGACCGTCGTGACGGCAACCTCGACCATCGACGGCACACTGGTCGAGCAGGTGATCGACAGGACGCTGGTGCCTCGGGGACGTGCTTATCTACCACTCATCATGCACCGAAAATGACGGTGGTCAGCAACACAAAAGCGGGAAGGGAGGATTCCCTTCCCGCTTCGTTGCCTTTTCACCGCTGACTAGCCGCCGCGCCCTCTTCCCCCTGCCCACAGGGGCCGTCCACCCTCTTCGCGGATCGGGACCGACAGACCGGTAGTAAGGTTGTCGAGCCGGCCAGCCTCAAACTCGTCGCCTTCGTAGAACCCGACTATCGCCAGCTCGTCTCCTGCCTGGGCCACAAAGCCCTGCTCCTGGGCGAACCACCAGGGGCGATTCTCGACCACCACCTGATCGCCATCCTCCGCCTCTACCACCAGGGCGTTGCTGTCGATGCTGACCACCGTGCCTTGGAGTGTCAGCCACGCGTCCACCTGGGCTTGACCGGTGCCAGCGCCATCGCCGAGTGCATTGTTGCGGCCCCCACCACCATAGCCACGTCCACCCCCGCTGGCGGTTGCCTGCTGCTCAGTGGCTCGCCAGCCGGCACCTGACCACGCCGGGCGCCCGTACTGATCCCGCAAGACGATGGTCTGCCCGTCGCGCAGCCGGGTCACCTGGGATGCCTTGAGCTCATCATTCTCCCAGTAGCCCTCGACCTGCACCTGCTCGCCAGCCTGGAGTGTGAATCCCTGGGCTTCCATGTAACCCGGCCCCGTGCCTACGGTGATCTCCTGCCCTTCGTCAGTCATGAGGACCAGATCTCCCCCCGATTCGGCTGCTTCCACGACGGTTCCCTCATAGGTGCCCAGGTCGCCCACGGGTTCCTCGTAGTTGGGGTACTGCCGCTCGGTCGCCTCACCAGACCGGCCGTAGCCGCCTCCCTGGGCATTGGCGCCGCGCCCTTCGCCCTGCCGTACTTGTACAACCTCGCCTACCTGACCGCCACCCTGGCCGCCACCCTGGCCGCGACCCTGGCCGCGCGCCTCCACCACCTGCTCCGTTTTGTCTACCGTGCGGATAATGGCCCCGGCCACCAGTACACCGATCAATCCGATCAAGAGTGTACCCAACACTACTTTCTTAATCATCTTTGTCCCTTCCTTTCCTTTCCAATTCATTATCTTGTCCGGCTGCGAATCTAGCGACTTGGCAAGTCGGAAGACTCGGGTTCAGTTTAGCTCATACTTTTGAAAAAGCGGAGAAAGAATCTTGTAGATTGCGTAGATCTTGCGCTCCCTACGCCTAGCTCTGATTGCTGCTGGCCAGGGTCGTCTTGCCTGCGGGAGCTGCCAAGCCAGCCTTGGGCCGTGGCCACAGCGAGAGGAAGAAGCGGACCGTCACGTTTTTGACCCACCGCCAATGGATGGCAAAGTGGACCACGGCCGCGACGCTCAAGACCACCCCGCTCCAGGTATGGATCAGGTCCCAGGTGGTCCGGCTGAAGAGAAAGCCAGGATCCCAGCCTGGGTTTCTGCCGCCCTGGAAGCCTCCTGATGGCGCGAACAGGAAATAGACGCCCGACACGGCGCAGAGCAGAAAGCTGACGGCCACAAGCAGATCGATGGCCACATTGACCTTGGCTCCCTTGGACAAGGATCCATTCTTTGCCAGCAATGCGCTCACGGAGCGCCGGCTCATCCTCTTGACCCACTGCCAGTGAATGGCAAAATGGACAGCGATGGCGGCCATCATGAGCACCCCACCCCAGACATGCAGGTCGCTCCAGGTATGGCGCTCGAACAGGATCCTGATCCCGTACATCGGGTTGCGCCCGCCCTGGTAGCCGCCTGACGGCACGTAAAGAAAATAGACCCCGGACAGGCCCGCCAGGAGCCCTCCTACAAACACAAACACGTCAATGAGCCAATTCACGCGAGTTGGCATCGACATTCTTATCGGTTTGGACATCATATTCACAGCCCTCCATTTCTGCCATCTTTTTGGTAGCCTCGCTCTCGCCAAGCTACCTACAGTATAGCCCAGGAGTGTGAATAAGTTGTGAAGGAATGTTGAAGGTTTGCAGGGGAAATCGAGCTAGCGTTTTGCCACAGGAAGGGTGA
>JASFHU010000105.1:0-9644 GCA_050123055.1 Anaerolineae bacterium | reverse complement strand
CCCGAAAGCCTCCAACTCGGTGTGGAGCCTGCCCGGCGCCGCTCTGCGGCTGGACAAGCGTGGCCCCGAGACCGTGCTGCCCGGCGCCCGGATCACGTATACCGTTGCCCTCAGCAACGCCGGCCCGCAGGCCGCCCAGACCGTCCGGCTAACCGACGCCCTGCCGGCCCAGGTCACCTTCCTCACCCACACCGCGCCCTACACCTTCCAGCAGATCGCAACGAGTACCCTGGTCTGGGAGCTGGGTGAGGTGCCGACGACCACGGCCAGCAGCCCCATCACCTTCCGCCTCAGTGCCCAGGTTGCGCCCACGGCCAGCGGCGCCCTGGTCAACGTCGTCACCGCCACCAGCAAGAGCCAGCCCTCCGGCAGCACGGATACCGCTGTGACCACCGTCGGCAACGAGCCGGAGCTGCCCGCAGTCCTCATCGAAGCCCTCTATTACGACGGCCAGGCTGGCTATGACTATGACGAGGCCTTTCGCCTGCTCAATACCGCGGCCCAGAGCGTCGACCTCGGAGGCTGGCGCGTGACCGACGAGGTAGACGGGACGGGTGGGGTGCTGTTTCCAGCCGGCACAATCCTGGCCTCAGGCCAGGGCATCACCTGCACCCGCAAGGCACTGGCCTTCGAGGAGCAGTTTGGTCTCAAGGCCGATTTTGAGACCGACGAGACCGACCCGGCGGTGCCGGAGCTGGACGGCTCCTGGCCCATGTTTGTCAACGACGGTGGGGCGTGCTTCCTGTGGGACGCCAGCGGCCAGCCTGTGGACGCCCTGGTCTATGCGGGCGGTACCACGGCGGTGCCCGGCTGGCAGGGGCCCGCGGTCGAGCCCTGGAGCCCCAACACCTATTTCGGCGCCGAGGGCCAGATCCTCTACCGCAAGCGCGACCAGGTCACCGGGCTCCCGCTGGCCGACACCGACACCGCCGCCGACTGGGCCCAGGACCCGGCCGACCAGGTGTACGGGCGCAAGGCCCTCTATCCCGGCTGGGACCTGGACCGGTTCTTCTGGACCGAGCGCATCACCGAGACAGCCACCCTCACCGTGGCCGTGGGCCCGGACCACCTCCTGGAGACGGTGCTGGCCCAGATCGAGGGCGCCCAGCAGAGCATCTGGATCGAGGGCTACACCCTGGAGAGCGCTGCGCTCACCCAGGCCCTCGTCAAGCGCCTGGACGCGGGCGTCTCGGTCACCATCCTCCTGGAGGGTGGACCGGCCGGCGGCATCGAGCCGGCTCAGAAATGGAATTGCGGCCAGATCCGGGCTGCTGGCGGCCAGGTGTTCTTTATGGCCAGCGGCACGACGCCGACGCGCTATCGCTTCCAGCACGCCAAGGTCCTCCTGATCGACGACCGGCTGGTGCTGATCGGCTCTGAGAACCTCAATCCCAGCTCCATGCCGGCCGACCCCAAGGCCGACGGCACCGCCGGCCGCCGCGGCGTCTATCTGATCACCGATGCGCCCGGCGTGGTGAGCCACGTCCAGGCGCTCATGGGGGTCGACATCGACCCGGCCAACCACGGCGACCTCGTGACCTGTGCCGAGGCCCCCGACCTGTGTACCGGTTCGCCGCCCCTCAGCGAGCCCAATTGGACCAGCTACACGGTCGCCTTTAGCGAGCCGCTCACCCTGCACGACGAATTCGCCTTCGAGATCATCCAGTCGCCCGAAAACAGCCTGCGCACGGTGGGCGGTCTGCTGGGCCTGCTCGCACGGGCAGGGGAGGGCGATACCGTGCTCGTGGAGCAACTCTACGAGCACCTGCACTGGGGACCCGCTGGCGGTATGCCAGCGACCGATCCCAACCTCCGCCTGGAAGCCTACCTGGACGCCGCCCGCCGTGGGGCCACGGTGCGTATCCTGCTCAACAGTCTCACCTTTGCCGACTATTACAACGAAAACGCGGACACCGTTGACTACCTGCAGTCCATGGCCCGGGCCGAAGGGCTGGACCTGCAGGCGCGGCTGGGCAATCCCACCTTCTTTGGCCTGCACAACAAGATGGTCCTGGCCCACATCGATGGGCAGGGAACCATCCACATCGGCAGCATCAACGGCAGCGAGGTGTCGGCCAAGGTCAACCGCGAGCTGGCCCTCCAGGTCCGGTCCGACGAAGCGCACGCCTATCTCCAGGGGGTCTTTCACTACGATTGGCTGCACTCCCCCCTGTTCGCCTACCTGCCGCTCGTGGTCAGGGACTATGCCCCGCCCTTGCCGGCCGATCACCTCCTTATCGGCGAGCTGCACTATGCCGTGTCCAAGGAGGAAGAGTGGGTGGAGATTGTGAACCCCACCTCTGCCCCGGTGGACCTTTCGGCCTACAAGCTGGGTGATGCCGAGCATCCGGATATCTATGAGGGTATGTACCGCTTCCCGCCGGGCGCGATACTCGGGGCGAGGCAGATACTGGTAGTGGCCTCATCGGCCAGCGCCTTTGAGCAGAAGCACGGCCGCCTGCCCGACTACGAATTCTATGCCACCCACCCGGGCGTGCCCGACCTGATCCCTGCCTCGGCCTGGGGCACCGGGGAGTGGGAGCTGCGCAATCTGGGTGACGAGGTCCTGCTGCTGGATGGGCAGAACCGGCTATTGGACCTAGTCGTCTATGGCGACGACAGCTACCCGGACCACGTCTCCCACCCCGGCGTCAGCCATTTCTCCCACTCGCTAGAGCGCTACCCCTTCTTCCTCGATACCGACGATTGCAGCCTCGACTTTCGCGACTGGCCCTTCCCCAACCCCGGCGAGCTCCCGGAGGCGCCGTCTCGGTGAGGGAGAAAGATATGGTGGCTGGCGCCAGCGTTGCCGGCGAGTCCGGGAATGGCGAGCCATAGAGCTACTTTGAGGGATGGATGAACCAACCATGAGCAAAGCTACCAATCAGCGTATCACGGTCTATGTCGACAGCGAGCCGCGGCGCTTTTTCCGCGGGCTGCGGGTGCGTCACGCCGTCGGCCACGAGGTAGCCTGGCGCGTCGGTCTCGGCGAGGCCACCGTCCAGGACGGGGATGGCAACCAACTGGACCTGGATGGAACGCTCTACGAAGGTGAGCGCTTGTTCGTCAAAGCCGTGCCCAACGGATAGCCATTCCTTGCTGACATATCAATCACTCATTGACTTGCACGCGCAGGCATGCTATAATAGCCCTGTCCTCGGACAAAGAGGTCGGGGGTTCCTCGCAGCATCGACACCTGAAACACACGGTCTCCGTCGTTTTCGCACAGTTTCTGTGTGTAAAGCACGGCATGACACGGCTTTGCGAAGAGCAAAGCTGCCTGAATAGGAGATGAGACGATGAAAATCAGCTTACCAGAAAAGCGCGCCTACTATCCGGCCTCCAAGAACGAGCCAGAGTATCTGCTCTGCTGGATCCCGGCCGAGGAGCTGGTCCAACTGGCCAGTGAAGGCCGGGTTGCAGCCGACATTGGCGACGACTACCCGAGTGGCCTGGAGATCGAGGTGTCGGCATCGGCCTTTGAGGAGGTGGGGCTGGACCTGGGTGCGAATCCGGAAACGATCAAGCAGGCATACGAGCAACTGCACGAACGAAAGAGACGGGGAGAGCCCCATGCCCTGCCCGAGTCGGGCCGCGTAGATGGCGCCTGGCTGGAGGAGGTGGCCAGGACCGCGGAAGGACCCCTGGCGTCCTTTTCCGTCGGCCCGGCCGACCTGGTATTTTCCATCGGCGTGCCGCCACCGGAACCAGAGATGTCGGACGGGCAGGATGCCTTGACCGTGATGCAGAACCTGTAACACCACAGGAAGGAGAGAGAAAACATGGCCAGTCTGGACATCTATCTGCTGAACGTGGGGCAGGCCGACACCTCGATCATCAAGACGCCGGCCGGCAACATCATCATTGTCGACGCTGTGCGGCCGAAAAAGGTCAGGGCTCTGCTCAACACCCTCAGACCCGACGGACAGATCGCCCATCTGATCGTGACCCATCCCCACAACGACCACTATTCTGCCGTGCCCAGCCTGCTCAAGAACTTTGAGGTGCAGCGGGTGACCCTGGCGCCCTTCTGGCACGAACCGGGCTCGCCCGGTTACCACGACATCATCAACGAGATCATCCGCCTGGGCACCCCGATCCAGTTTCTCTCCGGATACCAGCGCACCTATCCCGACGGCGGCAGGTACCCCAACTATGAAGGCCGGCCGGAACTGGAGATGCTGGGTCCCTCCAACTCTGCCCTGGAGGCGCTGTGGGAGAGCGGGGTACTGAATCCGAACCATCTTTCCATCATCACCCGGCTGACCTATGGCGAGTTCCGCATGGTCTTTGCCGCAGACGCCCAGATGGAGAACTGGCATTACTACGATCAGGAGGGCATGCTGGAGAACCAGATCGATGTCCTCCGGGCCGCTCACCACGGCAGCAGGAACGGCAGCCAATGGGAGCGGCTGGAGCGGTTGGCGCCCAAGCTGGTGGTCGTGTCGTCAGACCTCGGTGGGAGGCACCACCTGCCCGACCTCGTCGGCAGCGCCGTCTTTTTCGAGTACGGCCGGGTGACTGAGCGGGCGGTTGCTCTGACCCACCATACGGGAACCATCAAGATCCAGATCGAGGATCCCAGCAAGCACACACGCCGCGTCGTCTCCTTCGGCGAAAAGCCTAACGAAGATGTCCCGCCGGGCCCAGAGATCGAGTTGTCCGAGACGAACTGGCAGGATCTCGTCGAACACCGCATGCACGGGCCGGCGCATTGACCTGTGACTTCAGGGACGGGCGGGCGGAGGAAGCCTCTTTGCGCCGGCCACTATGCCCTCAGGCCATCGCGGCCAAGGAGCGGAAGCTGACCAGCTTCTTCTGCGCCTCATCGTAGAGATTCATACGCAGAGATTTCAGGCTTTCCAAAAACCCAAGGGGCTGGACCTCCTGCATGGCCGGAATTGCATCATGGCACCGCTGCAGACTGTAGTTGGGAATGCGAGGTCGCAGGTGGTGAATGTGATGCAGGCCGATGTTGCCCGAGAACCATTGCAAAACCTTGGGCAGTTTGTAGTAGGAGCTCCCCTGCAGCGCAGCCTTGATGGGGTCCCAGACCTCGTGGCGGGCCCAGTACACCCCCTCGTACTGGTGTTGGACGTAGAATAGCCACAGCCCGCAGACACCCGCGATCAGCAAGATGGGCAATTGGATCAAGAGATAGGTCCGCAAACCGATGGTCAGGCTCGCCACGACGACGATGGCCAGCAGCGCGAGGTCGGTGATGATCACGCTGATGATCTCGCGCCTTTTGGCGCCCTTGTGGGGAAACCGCTGGGTGATCAGAAAGATAAGTGCCGGACCCAGGCCGAACATCAGCAGGGGATTCCGGAAGAGGCGGTAGGCCAGCCGCTTGGCCCGGGGCGCTGCCAGATACTCCTCCACCGTCATCGTCCAGACGTCGCCCCAGCCCCGCCGATCCAGGTCTCCGGCCGTGGCGTGATGCTTGGCGTGGGCGCGCCGCCAGTCGTGGTAGGGCGTGAAGGTCAGGATGCCGGTGACATAGCCCAGGATCGTGTTCGCCCGCGGCGAAGCAAAGAACGATCCGTGGCCGCAATCGTGGAAAAAGATAAAGATGCGTATTTGCAGAGCGGACGCCAAGAGGATCAAGGGCAGCACAAGCCAGTAGGAAAGCCCTACCCGGATGGCATAGATCATCAGAACCCACAGGCCAATGTAGGGCACAAAAGTGTTCACCAGTTGCCAGATCGCCTTTCGGTGGTCCGGCTGGGCGTACGCAGAGATGGCTTGGTGCCAAACCGGCTTTGCCGTCCGTGCTTTCACTGCGGTTGATTCTCTGGACATATAGCACCTCCTGGGGGTACTCTCCTTCCGCTCCTACCCACCGTCCCAGTATAACAGAAACTTGCCTTTCTCGCAACGCGCATGGCAACCCTCGCCCTGTGGCGTGGTCGCCAGAAGAGGCTCGGGCCGGACTTGACCAAAGCGTCATCCTCCTCTATACTCCTGCAAGCACGCTGCGATGGCGAAAGTGATGTGGGGTGGCGGATCCGACCTGGTTCTGGACAGCGCCCATCGCCGCCATCGCGGCCGAGTTCAGGTGGAGGAGCAACGTTATACGATGCGTCAATCAACGCAAGACCGGAGCATCCTGGTCGGGGCAATCGTTGCCATGCTGGCTTTGATGATTGGAGTAGGGGTGGGGCTGCTGCTGAGTCGCGGGATCAAGCCGCCGCTCCAGTCCAGCAAGACATTCACCAGCTTGGGGGTCAGCACCAAAGAGGACTATATCGTTCTGGTGGCAGCCACCTACAGCCGGGATCAGGACCTGGAAAAGGCAAAAGTACAACTGGCCCGGCTGGAAGCGCCCAACATCAACCAGTGGCTCGCCAGTCTGATCGACCGCGCCCTGGCCGGGGAATGGGGCGAGGCAGAGACCCGGGCGCTCATGGAGCTGGCCCATGGACTGGGCATGGACAGCCCGCAAGTCTTGGCCTACATAGCCACCTTGACCCCGCCGCCCACCAGCACGCCAGCGCCAACCGAGACGCCGGCCCCATCGGACACGCCGACCCCTGTGCCCACCCTGCCGGCCTCCGACACGCCCACACCCGTGCCACCCACGGTTACTCCCCAGCCCACGAACACCCCAGCGCCTCCACCAAGCGACACGCCCATCCCTCCTACGCCCACCGCCGTGCCAACCGACACGCCCAGGCCGCAACCCACCAATACCTCCAGACCCCAGCCAACGAATACCCCCCAGCCGACCCATACGCCGGCCGCAAAGTGGTCGTGGACGGCCCGGCTGATTGGCCCCGGCGAGGATGGCCAGAAGTGCCCCGCCAACACCGGCCTCAAGCTGATCCGCGTGACCGTTCTGGATGGAGCCGGGAATCAGATCCCCGGCGTGTGGGTCCACGAGCAGTACAGCGGCCAGTATCAGGTGTCAGGTCACAAAGGGGACGATCCGTTCTGGGGAATCGGTGAGGTCGAGTTCGCCGGGTTGGACGGCGGCCAGGTTTGCATTGCCGCCGGCGACGAGGGTGCATGCGAGAGTGATTTCACCCGCAACTTGCCCTGCCACGACCCACCCCCCTTTGAGGATATGTGGGCGGCAGGGTATTGTGAATGCTGCACGCCTGGCATCACGAAAGAGGAATGCAGAGCGCTCTATGACGCGGGACAGTGCCTATCCATCTCTCACTATATGTGGCGGGTTGAGTTCAAGCGCTCCTGGTGACCCAGGAACGAGGGATTGATCGGTAAATGGAAAGCCAGCAGCCCGGTTGACGGCTGCTGGCTTTGACGTTGAAGGGACCAACTGCCTGGGTGGCAGACTTGGCCAAGTGGAATCGCACGGGCACTCAACTGGTCGAAACCGCGACTTTCATGGGACCCTGGCGATAGTTTCCCTCCCTCTTGGCGGACAATTCACTCTCTGGCTTTGTCTTTGGTGCTCCGGGCCTGGGTTGCCCTTGACGCTGGATCTCGGCAAACAGCTCCTGGCTGGGGCATCCTTTGAGCAAAAAACCGTCAGCGCCGGCAGACATGGCCGCAGCCTGAGAGGTGGCACGAATGGTCAGGGCAATGACTCGAACTTGAGGCCATCTGGCCTTGATCTGCTGGGTGGCCTGAAGGCCATCCCATACGGGCATCTTGACGTCCATGAGCACCACGTCGGGTTGACATTCCTCTACCAGTTGCACTGCCTCCCGTCCATCTCGCGCCTCGCTGACCACCTCCACGGCAGAATAGGTGGCTAGCAGCGCCCGCAATCCCTTCCGGGAGTGGGGGTGGTCGTCGGCGATCAGTATCCGGATGCGTTGGCCCATGGCACCTTCCATTGAGATGCGGGGTGTCCTCCGCCCTCGAGGCTTCGTCGAGAGGCCCTCGGCTGAGCTCTGCCGAAGCCCTCAGCCGAGCGGACGAGAGCTACAGCTCTTTCGGATAGGTACTGTGACTATGCTCTGGCAGATTGAGATACGGAGGCCGAGCCCTCGGCACCGTAGCGATCTTGCAGGCCCTCTCCCCACGTCGCCAGGCGGCACCCCAACGCGGCTAGCACACTCGAGTAGAACCGGCGGCCTCTTTCACTTCCTGCCCTGGCCTGGCGGCCGAGGCGGGCGGACCTCACCTCGCGGCGCGCATCCTGGACGGACATGTCCACGATCTGTTCGGCGAATTGAAACGTTCCTGGAGCATACTCGCTCATCCTGTTCCTCCTGATCCCCTAATTGCTAATCATAGACTATCAGATAGGGACGCTTTTGTCATCAGAGCAGCGTCGAACTCTGGACTGAAAAAAGGACCACCTTGCTGGTGGCCCTTCTCGACAGAATGCGTACCAAATACGACGAATGTTGTACCCTAGACTTGGGCGCCTGGCGTCTCGTCCAGCGATGCCAGTCCCTCGCGCAGCGCGTACAGGGCAGCCTGCGTACGGCTGGCCAGGTGCAGCTTGTTCAGGATGTTGCTCACGTGCGTGCGCACCGTCGTATCCGAGATCACCAGCACCTCGGCAATCTCCCGGTTGTCGCGCCCCTGCGCCACCAGGCGCAGCACCTCCAGTTCCCGTGGCGTCAGAGGGTCCGGCGTCGGAGGGCGATCCGATGGGCGAGACAGTTCCTGCAACACTTTTCGGGCGATGACCGGGTGAAGCGATGATTCTCCGGCGTGTACCTGGCGAATGGCGTCTACCAACTCGTCCGGGCTGGAATCCTTCAGTTGGTAGCCCAGGGCGCCCGCCTTGATGGCCGGGAATATCTTGTCCTCACCCGCATACGAGGTGAGCACCAGGATACGCGCCTCTGGCTGTGCGGCATTGATGCGCAGGATAGCCTCGATCCCATCCAGCTCTGGCATCACCAGATCCATCAGGACGACGTCGGGCTGGAGGCTTTCGGCCTCAGAGATCGCTTCCCAGCCGGTCGCGGCTTCGCCTACGACTTGTATATCCGGCACGTTCCGGAGTACAGCCCGCAGCCCTTTGCGGACGATGGCATGATCGTCGGCGATCAAGATTCGAATTTCATTGGTCATGCCGGCACCTCCACGAGCACTCGTGTTCCAGCCTGTGGACCGCTCCCCACGGTCAGCCGTCCCCCCAATCTCGCTGCCCGCTCCTCCATCGCAGACAGGCCCATGCCACCCTTCTCCCGGACAGCAGCCAGGTCAAAGCCAACACCATTGTCCATGATCTCCATAGTTGCTTTGCTCTCCTGCGGGTCGTGATGCAGGTGTATCATGATCTTGCTGGCCTGGGCGTGCCGGAGGGTGTTGTTGAGCGCCTCCCGGGCAATGCGGTACAGTCCATCCTCAACCTCAGGCGGCAGCTCATCCTCAACCTCCACTTGGAACTTGGTCTTCAGACCGGCCCGCCCCTCTACAGAAAGCAACCGGGCCTGCAAGGCTGCCACCAACCCCTCCTCAGCCAAGACGGGGGGACGTAGTTCGTAGATCAACAGCCGCATCTCGGCCAGCGCTTCTTTGGCCGTTTCCTGCAGCTCATGCAGGTACTCAGAGACGGTATCAAACTGCTGCAGCGACAGCTCTTCCGCCGCTGCCTCAGAGTAGAGGGTCATACCATACAGGGCCTGGGTCACCGAATCGTGCAGATCGCGGGCCAGACGCTGGCGCTCTTCCATAACGGCCAACTGCTGGGCCTGCTTGTACAACCGGGCGTT
>JASFHU010000104.1:0-9670 GCA_050123055.1 Anaerolineae bacterium | reverse complement strand
TCCTTGATCAGGATGGCCACGGCCGAATCGTCGGGCCCCAGCTTCTCGTCCAGGAAGTCCTTCACATTGGTGCGGTCCGTGTGACCGAGGCCGCCGATCGCCGCGCCGATGAGTGCGCCGGCCAACACGGCGCCACCGCCTGTCGCGCCAGCCAACAGCAAGGAAACCGCGCCACCAGCAGCCATGCCACCCCAGGTGTTCATGCGGTGTTTGTGGACCAGCTTGATCTTGCCGTTCTCCTTGCGATAGGCGACCATCGCCGTCTTGATCTTGAGCTTCTTGTCCTTCTGCAGCTCGTGGAGGGTGTGATAGACATCTTCCGCCGTGTCGCGCCCCGGGTAGGCTACGATGAATAGACTCTGCTTTTTTTCGTCAGACATAATTATCTCCTTTTCTTTTTTGTTTTTCCAATCAGAAACTCGGTCGAAACGAACTCTGTCGGCCAGGCGATCCCAAGGGATCTGCGGATCTCGCGAGTAAGGTTGGACCGTGGCCCGGCCAGCTTACCCCATCTCTTTCGCGATCCACCACCTCCTTCCTGCGGACGCCGGTTCCGGTCTCCGACGCCACACGCTGGAACCGCCTCCCCACGTCGTCGGCGTCGTGACACACGCGGGGTATTGACGCTGGCGCCTGAACAACAGAGACAAGAGCGGGGCACCTTGAGCGATGAACTCTTTTCCTCCGGCCCCGTCACGTCCGGTGCAAACCTTCGTCGTGACCTTGGCTCTTTGTGTCCCCAAGATACCAGGTTTGGGGCGCAAACACATCTACCAAAGAGTTATAAGGGGGTTATATCCTTCTGCGTACGGAGGGGGATGGGGTTATAGACGCGGCAGGCTCATAGGCTGTCGATGATGGCACCGCACTGTGAAACGAGGACTGGGCGATGTCCTCGGTGGTGACCACGACCACCTCGTGATCCTTCTGGACCATGGCCCGGGCGACCGTTTGCGCGACCAACGTCACGCCGTTCAGAATGGGTGGATAGCCGAAGCTGGCCATCAAGATGCGCATGGCTTGCCTCCTTTCTGGTACCAGCATTGCCTCGCAGGTGGGCGGCAGACCACAGCATAGGGAAGCGTCTCCTGTCGGTATGTGACAGAAGGCCGCTCCCAGTGGCAAATGGTATCGTAGGGGTAGGGATACCTAACCCTGCTCCGGGGTCGGTTCAGTGCTTGGCGGCTCACTGGGCGCCGGTGTGGGCTCTGGCTCGGGAGTCGCTTCCGGCCCAGGCGCAGTTGGCGGTGGGGCAGTAGCTTCCGGGCCGGGCTGATCCGTTGGGGCCGGTTCATCCGTTGTAGGAGCAGCCTCTTCGGTTGGATCCGCCGCTGTGGGACTTGGTGTGGCTGCGCCAGTCGCGGTTGGCGTTGCAGTGATCGCATCCGACGGTTGAACATCGACGACCAACAGTACCGGTATGCCCAACGCTTCGGACAAGTCAGCCTCGACGGCCTCGACCTTGTCCGCAAACTCGTCGGAAGTTGGATCCAGTTCGGTGCGGATCGTAACTTGGACGACAAATGGGTTGCCCACCTCAAAGGTAAAATCGACCACCTGGATGTCACCAAAGCCATCGTTGAGCGTTACCTCAATGATGCTAGCAAAGGCTGCATTGCTGGCCTCTACGGCCTCGACGACTCCGGCCTCTGTCGTCAGAATCTGCAGCTGTACCGGCAACCCGAGCGCTTCGGTCATAGCTGCTTCGGCTTCCTTGATCTCGCTGGCCAGAGGCTCTGAATCGGGATCTGCATCGGTGCTGACTACAGCAATTACAAAGGTCGGATTGCCGGCAATCAGTACCGAGTCGATCAGTTGGCCCGATCGTATGGTTTGCCTCAGAATTCTATCGATCTGGTCTTTGGCCTCCATATTGGCGGCGGCCACGTCGGCATCTACAAGCGGTTCGAGGATCACAGACAGTTTCACCGGCTCGTCGAGCAATTCCTCCAACGCATCTCGAGCAGCGACGATCTCGCTGCTGTCACCCAAACTGCCAGCAGGCTGGCGCACCCTGGCAACCACTTCCAGTGGATCGCTCTGCCGGATCTCGTATCGGACCACCTCGGCTTCCTGGAACGAGTCATGCAGCACCGTCTCGATCCTGCTTGAAGCAAGGGTGTCGAGATTCCACAGGGTCAGGCCGACCAGGACGCCCACCAACAGCACGACAAGGATGGTCGAGGCGCGTCGCGTGGCAACCGGGTCTTCGCCCTGTCCGGGGCGCAGGCCCAGCCAAAATAAGGTGATCCAGGCAGCCAGGGTGATGCTGACGATATTGGTCAGAAACAATAGCGATGCACCCTCGGCCAAAGCCCACTCCTCAAAAGCAAGCGCCAATCCCACAGTTACGAGAGGTGGCATCAGGGCAGCGGCAATGGCGATTCCGGCGATGGCTGAGGAGATATCCTTGCGTGCCTTGGCATAGGCGCCGATGAAACCTGAAGCCAGGGCCACACCCATGTCCAGGAAGGTCACATTTCCCCGGCCGGCCATCTCTGGTGTGACGATCTCGGTGGTACTGATCCAGCCGATAAGAAGGGCGACCAACAAAGCAGCGATGATACCCTTGAGCAGGGTGCCAGCTGCCTGCAACATGATGCCAATCTTGCCTACCGTCAACCCGGTGGCAAAGGCAATGAGCGGCGTCATCAGCGGGGCGACCAACATGGCGCCGATTATGACCGCGCCGCTGTTCAGAGTCAGGCCAAAGGCGGCCAGGATCGCTGCGATGATGATGAGGACCAGATAATCCAGTGAGGTGTAAGAGGCCTCGTCAGCATCCTGTTCCAGCTCCGCTCCCTCGAACTGGGTCACCGTGGGTTTCAGCCAGCTTCCCAGCTTCTGCCACCAGGATCGGGGCAAGATGGCGGCTTGCGATGCATTGAACAGGAAGCTACCGGGCCACAGGCGCAAGGCATCCAAAGAGGCATCTCCCCGCAGCCATGCCTCCCACTCTGCCTGTTCGTCTATGTCTGTCACAGCCAGATCGTCATCAGCAGCGTGCGACACAAAGCCCTCAACAGGGTCTTTGACTGGCAGTACAGTGTGCGTGACGCGGGCTCCATCGCTGGGGTCTAGAAAGGCCGCGTCCCTTCGTGCCCCGTCCTCCCAGTACCCGGATGCCCCCTCCGCTGGTTCTGTCTCCAGCAAAAGCGCTTCAATGGGCCTGTCCAGTCGCTGTCCAAGGACTGTCGCCAACTGGCTGGCCGATCTGGCTCTGTGCCCTTCCAGGATGGGTACAACGATGCGGCCAACTGCCGCCGATTCTCCTGGCCGGAACAGGATAACGGGGCAGGGCGAAACCGGTATGACGTTCTCGGCCACGGTGCCAAGCTTGGCGCCCCCTTCGGCCGGCAGCCGGGCATCCAGGACAAGAAGATCGGCGCCCAGTTCGCGAGCGACATCCAGTATGCCGCGGGTGATGCTGCTGGATGTGTGGACCAACAGCTCGACCGGCCGGCCATCCTCCCTCAGCGGCTCGATGACTGAATCAATTTCGCGGAGGCTGAACGCGATTTGCTCGGGTTCACCCATAGCCACGAACAGGGCCACAACGCGACCGTCCTCCGGACAGGCCAGCGATGAAGCCATGTCTATCAAAGGTGGAAAGCTGGACAGCTCGAGAATCGGAACCACAACCAAGTGGCCCAAACCCTCGCACCCACTTGTGCTACCCTTTTGAGCCGCGCCGCCATCAGGCAGGTGGTCTTTGGCCATTTGTCCTCCTTTTGCGACACCCGTCCTCTCTGTCGATTGGTTCGCGTGTACCGGAAACGACACCCGGGCGCTGGGGTCGTCGCCGGTCTCCAATCAACCGCTGGCCAGATCCGTGCCCAGCGGCCTGTCCAACGACAATCAGGCACTGCGTGGCTGGGCGCTAGCAGCGCCGTTGGGCTACGGGACTGCAGGTATTCCTTGGAACCAATGTACTATGAGCTCGTGCAAACCGCATCTACCGAAAGGTTATATTCGTGGTCTATCTTGGCGGATTGCGTCTATCCAGAGGTTATAGATGAGGCAGGCTCAGAGCCAGCGGATGGCGGCGCCGAGCTGCGAAACGAGGGCTGGGCGCTGCCCCGGTCGGATGATTCCTCAGCGGAAGGGCTCACTACCGACTGTGGTTACTTTTTGTTCATGCGAGCCTTTGTCTTTGATTCTGTCTGCCACTGTGCCATAATCAAGAGAGGGAATCGCATGGAGCTACGTATGGCCCAAGCTGTCTTATTCTCGGGTTCACACTGGCCGACAGACCTTTGCACATTCTGTGCAGCTATCCGTCGCGCCCTCTGGTCAAGATTGTCACCTTGTATGAGCCAGATCCAGATCAGTGGATTGATTTTCGGACGAGGAGATCGTGAGCATGGAAACGCCCAAGTGGAATGAGACGTTTGTTGAGCAGAAAGTGACCTATGCCATCGAATTGGAGGGCAAGTTCATCATCGTAGAGAACGTGCCAGCCAGAGTGTGTGTGGAAACCGGCGAGCGGTTGTTTGCACCGGAGATTGTGGAGCGACTGCAGCAGACAGTCTGGGAGAGGCGAAAACCACGTCGGGTGATCGAAACGCCAGTATTCGAGTTTGCCTCCTAGCCCCTTCTCACCCAGTGGGGCAATAGGCCCAGCGACCTGGCCCGGGCAACAGCCAGCCGCCGGTCCCCGACGCCGAGCTTGCCATAGATGCTGTTGGTATGCTGCTTGACCGTGCCCACCGTGATGACCAGCTCCCGGGCGATCTCCTGGTTGGTCAGCCGCCGGTCAAGCAGCGCCAGCACCTCCATCTCTCGCGCAGTCAGCGGTTCGATCAGGCCTGGGGCTGTGCCTGGGCTTGCCGTCGAACGCTCGGTCGCCTCATCCTGCACCGGTTCGGGAAAAGCCGCAAAGACCTGGTTGAGATAGCGAACTGTGTCTGGCCCCAGGCTACCGTCTGCGACACCTCTGGCGACAAGCTCCTGCAACAGGGCTGCCAATTCTGAGCCCAGGTCGGCAAAGGACCGGATGAAACCGCCCGGCTCGGCCAGGGCGACAGCACGGCCCAGAATGGCCAGGGCCTCATCGGTCCTTCCTCGATTGTGGGTCGCCAGGGCCAGCAACGGCAGGATGGTGATCCTCTGGCAGGTATTGTGAACCGCCTCGTTCTCCCGGTCATACTGTTCAAGTTTGTCAACGGCCTCTTGCAGGCTGGCGTCCGATCCCTCGGCAATGAGCACCCGGCATTCTGTCAGGCGCGGGACCTCCAGCCACCAGAGCATGATGCCGGCATCCGCCGCCAGGTCCGCCGTCTGCAGCCAATGCACTGCAGACTCGGTGTCTCCCCGCAACAAGGACAGGCGCGCCTGGAGAGAGCCAGCAATGGTCCTATAGAGAGGGTCACTCGCCTGGCGGGTGGAACCGAGCAATCGCCTCACGGTTTCGTCAGCCTGGTCTGAGCGCTGCAAATGCTGATAGGCCAGGCTCAAGGCGCAGAGGACATCGACGACCACTGTGGTGTCCATGGTGTATGGCTGCTCTGCCAGTTCATTGAAGTACCGGACCGCGCGCTCAAGGTCATTCCAGCGGTAATGCACCGATGTCTCCAGGTAGGAAGCCCACGTCTCCACGAGCCGACTCTTGTCCGCCGCTGCGATGTCCTGCATTCTCTGCGCAGGGTGGATGGATTCTGGCAGATTCCCTTCGAGAAGATGGATGAAGCACAAGCCAGCCCACAATCGGCTGCGGCTTATGCCTCTGCTCACGCGACGCGAACGGAGCAAATCGGTCAACCTGTCGACGGCCATCTCCCCCCGGCCGTTCATGTGACGGGCCAGCGCATAGTGCAGCTCTGCCTCCCACCTGGCCGTGTAATAGGTTTCGGGGATCCTTTGCGTCGCGCTGGCATGGTATTCCTCGGCCTGCGGGCCGAGAGCCTGGAAGTAGGCCAAATATCCCCGAAAGAAGTCCATCTCCCCCTGGACAGGATCGCTCGCCCCCTCTCTGGCCAATGCTTCTTCCAAGGCCTCCAGGATCGAAGGAAAGAGCTCGAGATCGAGCCGGGCCCAGAGTATCCAAGCCTGGGCCAGAAGCAGCTCCGTTCGCTGCTGCTTGACCTCGGCAGGCAATCGATCCAACCACCTGGCCAGGTTTTGCCATTGGTCGTCGATCAGCACGACCTTTCGATTCTGCTCTACGATCTGAGCGGCACCCTCCACGTCCCCGGCGGCCAGGGCATGGTCCAGGGCCTCATCCACCTGGCCCCGTTCGACAAACCAATTGCTGGCCCGAGCGTGAAGGGCGGCCAACTCTTCTGCGTTGCACAGGCTGGTCAGGCGGTGGTGGAGCAGATCCTGGAACAGATGGTGGAACCGGTACCAAATGCCCTCTTCGCCCAGCGGTACCAGGAACAGGTTGGATCGGTTCAACTCGGCCAGCGTCGCTTCACTCCGCGACGACGGACGACGCGCCAGGGAACTGGCGGCGATAGCCGATACCTCAGCGCCAGACCCGGGGCGGTCGTCTGTAGTCAGCGGTCCGCCTGTGCCCCGCGAAGCGAGGGTATCGTCCAAGACCGCGTCACACAACTCGGCGCAAAACCGGTCCAGGATCGAAACCCGCAACAAAAACTCCTGAACCTCCGGCCGCTGCCGGTCCAACACCTCATCCAGCAAATAGTCGGCCACGTAGGCGCTGCTGATGACGTTGAATCGTTGAACAAAGAAAGAGAGCCTGATGTCGGACAGTCCGTGCATAGAGAGGGCGGCCAGCCGCAGGCCGGTGACCCAGCCCTCGGTCTTGGCCTGCAACAGGTCCGTTGTACCCTGATCCAGTTCCCGGCCGACTACACCCTCGAGAAAGGCATGGCTCTCCTCGGGTGTGAAGCGCAGATCGTCGGCCCGGATCTCCAGTACCCGTCCTCTCCCTCGGAGGCTGGTCAACGGCAGGGGGGGATCGGTCCGGGAGGCGATGGCCATGTGCATCTGCGGCGGGAGGTGTTCGAGGAGGATAGCCAGCAATTCGTGCGCTGCCTCATCCTGGATCCTTTGGTAATCATCCAACACCAGGACAAAGCGCTCCTCGATCTGGTCGAGTTCGTTGAGCAGGCTTCTGGCCAGATCAGGCAATGGCGGCGGGCTCGCCTCCCGCAAACGGACCAACAACTTGCCGCCGACCTTGGGGTAGCGGGTCTGCACCGCGGCCAGCAAGTGGTTGGCAAAGACCACCGGGTCGCTGGCCTTGGCGTCGACCTGCAGCCAGGCGCTCGGAATGGGCGGTGTCGCCTCGCCTAGAGACGCCAGCCAGGCGGCCAGTAGAGTGGTCTTGCCAAAGCCGGCTGCAGCGGAGACCAGGGTCAGGGGGCGCTGCAGGTTTTCGCCCAGGCGGGCCAAAAGGTGCGGCCGGGGCATCAGGTCCGGGGGTTGCCGGGGCCGGTGCAGCGTGGTGTGGATGATCTCGCTGACCGCCTGACTCTCTTCCTGCTCGCCCGACAGGGCTTTCCGGTATTCCGAGACCACCAGGCCGGCCACCTCAGCGCTCAGAACTACCTCGCCCCGCATCGCGGCCCGGATGCCGTTCACCAGTTCCTCGGGGATGCTGTCCTTCAGGAGGTAGCCGACCGCGCCGGCCTGCAACATCTGTTCAATGAACTGCTGCTCACCGTGCATAGACAGCGTTATGATCTTTGCCTCAGGAAATTCGGCCAGGATCTGCCGCGTGGCCTCGACGCCGCTGAGCTTGGACATGGTGATGTCCATGATCACCACATCCGGGTGGAGCTCGCGCACCATGTCGATGGCAGCCTGGCCATCGCCTGCCTCGCCAGCGATGCGCATGTCTCCTTCCGCCTCCAGCAGGAAACGGATTCCTTTTCTGAAGAGCGGATGGTCGTCGACCAGGAGTACTGTCGTTTCCATGGCTATTCCCTACTTGCTCGGTTCGTCAAGACCGGGGAAGTTAGGGCAACCCTGCAGCCCTGGCCCGGTTCGGACTGTATCTCCAACGAGCCGTTGATGTCGGCCATGCGTTCCCGGATACTGAACAGGCCAAAGCCGGCCTCGCGCTTCGTCGCTTCGGGGATGGCATCCGTGTCGAACCCAATGCCATCATCCTGCACGACGATCCGCACCAGCGTCCCCTCGCCTTCCAGGCGGACTGTCACGCGTCTCGCCTGGGCATGCTTGACCACGTTGGCCAACAGCTCGCGTGTGCAGCGATAGAGGATGGCACGCATGTCATCGTCCAGCAGGAAGCGGCGGCCATCGTAGATGAATTCTGTCTGCAGGCCGTGTTTCTTGCTCACCTGTTCCTGCAGCCACTCCGCCAGGGCGGCGCCCAGCCCGAGTTCATTCATCAGGGGCGAACTGAGGTCGAAGATGAGGTCCCGTGTGTCGCGAATGGCCTGGCGCAATGATCGGGAGACGTCGTCCAGGATGGCCTCCCGCTGGGCTTCAGAGGGGGCTTTGCGCGCTGAGGCCAGTGCTGTCCGGGCAAAGGCCAGCGTCTGCCCTACCTCATCGTGTAGCTCGCGGGCGATGCGCCGCCGTTCCCTCTCCTCGCTGAGGGTCAATTGGGAGGCCAACGCCTGCAGTCGCTGCTGATGCTCCAGAATCTGCTGCTCCGCAAGCCAACGCTCAGTGATGTCTTCAATGGTGCCTATCGCTAGAGACGGAGTGCCCTGGTCATCCAAGATGAGCCTGCCGCGACGGCGACAGGCCTTGACGGTGCCCTGCGGCATCACGAGTCGGTAGGCGAAGTCAAGCGGCTCTCCGGTGGCAAAGAACTCCTCGAATGCCCGGCGTAGCTTCGGTGCATCATCAGGGTGGCAGAACTCTTCGTCGCTCTTGGCAGTGGGCACATAGTGCGATGGATCAACCTCAAAGATGCGATACATCTCATTGGACCAGGCGATCTGGCCGGCCTGGATGTCATACTCCCAGTCCCCGATATGGGCCGTCCGCTGGGCCTCTTCAAGCCGCGCTCTGCTCTTTCTCAACTCCTCTTCGACTTGCTTGGGCTCGGTGATGTCTCTAACCAGCCCAACAAACCCTTGCACTTCGCCGGCGGGATCTCTGTCGGGTACATAGTCTATTGACATCCATCGTGGTCCGGTGTCGGGATAATGAAAGACATCCTCGTATGACACCGCCTCACCTGCCAGGGCGGCAGCGATGTGCGGTTTGGCGGCTGCATATCCGTCGGGCCCAAGGATCTCCTGGACGTGCTTGCCCGCAAGCTGGGTTCGAGTAAGCCCGTAGGCTTGCTCGTACCGTTCATTGACAAACTGGAACCGTTCACGTTTGTCTACGTACGACACGAGGGCCGGTACGCTGTCGATCACCAGGTTGAGCAGGCGTTGGCTTGCCTGCATTTCCCGCTCAGCTTCCAAGCGTTCTCTGATGTCACGGACGATGACCAGGTCAGCAAGTTTTCCGTCATACGTCGTCAGGCCGGCGTTGAACTCTACCTCCACCCTTGAACCATCCTTATGTTGTATGGCCGATTCGTAGATGGATGGGACCGCTTCACCCTTCAATCGCCTGCGGTAGATGTCAGCGATTTTGGAACGCTGGTCGGCCATGACGTACGTTTCGAAGGGTTTATCCAGCAGCTCTTCGACCATGTGTCCTGACAACCCAGCGATGTACGAGTTGGCAAACCGGATCTTGCCATCTTGCAGTACGACAATCCCGTCCTGGGCCT
>JASFHU010000103.1:0-9675 GCA_050123055.1 Anaerolineae bacterium | reverse complement strand
GTAGGCCAGCTAGCCGGCGTACCCCCAACCGCGCAGCTTCTCCTGGACCTCTTCCATCTCCTCATCAGAGAGATCAGGCTTCGAATCACCATCCTTGTATACGTTGGTCTGGCTGTGGGTCACCGGCCGGGCTAGAGGCGAGGAAGCTGCAAAAGCCTCGCTGAGGACACGCCCATCCAGATCCTGAGGCACGTCCACCCCCAGGGCGTGGAGGATGGTGGGCGTCAGGTCCATGATGCTGGCCCCCTCCAAACCGGCATCCTGCTTGACGCCAGCGCCCGACAAGATCAGCACACCGTCAGGGCGATGGTGGCCCGACAGACCGGTGATCGGTTCGACCAGCTTGTTAGAGCCAAAGTCGGCGTGACCGAAGGCCATGTACTCCCAGCCGCGGGTCTGGACGATTAGGTCGGGCGTGCGATCGATGTAGGGCCCGCTATAGATCTCTTCGCGACGCAAAACGCGCTCGACCAGGGGCTCGCCACTACGTGGATCGCGCAGGGCCAGCGCAGCCTCGACGATCTCGGCCTTCAGCTCCTCGTACTCTTGCCCTGGCTGCACGATACCCTCGGGCCGGACGCCGGCCAGGTTCACATAAACCTGGCCAAAGCTGCCAATGCTAAAGGCCCGGGTCCGTGACCAATCGACGTCGTCGAAGGAGAGGAACACCCGGTTGAGCAGGCCCGATTTTTGCTGGAAACGGACCTTCTGGCGCAGTTTGCCAAGGCCCAGCGCCTTGGCGATGCGGAACATGCCCAAAGGGGTAAATCCCAGCCGAAACAGCAGCCGCTTGAAGGCGGTCCAGAGATTCTGCTTGAAGCGCAGCAGGCCCGCAGAGGCCAGCCAATTGTTGGTCAGGAAGAAGCTATGCACAGGGCCAAAGCCATGGTCGGACATCACCACCACCAGGGTGTCCGAGTCCACCTCGGCCAGCAAGCGACCGACGTCGGCATCGACCTTGCGGTGAAAGTCGAGGATCCGTTCCTGCTGGGCGGCTGCCTCCACTGGTTCGTGCCTCGGGTGGTTGGGGTCCAGCAACCGCCACGTCTCGTGCTGGACCATATCGGTGTCCCAATAGACGACGGCAAATACGTCCCAGGGCTTGTTTCGCATCAGGTACAGGGCCGCCTGAGTGCGGTTCTCGACGCTAGCGGTCAGATCGTCCAGGAAGCGGTCCAGCCAACGGGTGGACCGGTAGCGCTCGTCGGGCGAAAGTAGAAACTCACCCAACACCGTCTGTATTTCCTGCTTGAGTTCGGGCGGGTAGGCCCACTCGCTGTCGGGGCCGGGCGCCAGAAAGCCGCTGATCATAAAGCCGTCCACCGGCTCTGTCGGATAGGTGGTGGGGATGCCCAGCAGGCCCACCTTGTAGCCGGCCTCGTTCAGCCAATTCCACAGCGCACGCGTGCGGCGGCTGGTGGCATTGACCATAGAGACCTTGTAACTATCGGTGCCCGGATACACAAAGTCGACCAGGCCATGCTTGCCCGGGTTGACCCCCGTGAGGAAGGAACTCCAGGAAGAGGAACTGATAGGTGGCAGCGTGGTACGCAGCCTGCCACTTGCGCCCTGGGCCATCAACTTTTGCAGATTGGGCAACTCGCCAGCCTCGATCCAGGGGCCGAGCAGATCAAACGTCACACCGTCGAGACCGATAACCAGAACCTTCATCCCAGGTACCCCAACCCTTCAAGCCGATCCATGATCTCCTTCTCCCCCTCTTCGCTGTAGCCTGTCCACTCCTGCCCGTCGTCAAGGGTGCCTGGATCGCCAATCTCCACCGGGAAGGATGCCATGTATTCCTCGGCAAACGCGTTTTCGAGCACCCGACCATCCATGTCGGCGGGCACGGGCAGCCCCATGGTGTGCAGGACGGTGGGGGCGATATCCTGGATAACGGCGCCCTCTACACTGCTGCCCTGGCGTATACCGGGGCCGTCCATGATGAGCATGCCATAGTCGCGGTGCATGCCCGAGTAGCGATACACCGTCGAGACCGTTTCGCGGTGGCCAAAGTCCGCCAGGCCAAAAAAGATGTCCGATGGTTCGCTGGGGCGCAGGATCAGGTCGGGAGCCTGCTCCAGGTAGGGTCCGGAGTAGATCTCTTCACGGCGTAGCACCTGGCCGATCAGCTTGCGGCCCGTGCGCGGGTCGCAAAAGTCGTAGGCCAGGCGCTCGATCTCATCCCGGACAGCTTCGTACTCGGCGCCGGGTTCCACGATACCCTGCGGCTCGCGGCCTTTGACATTGACATAGATCGAACCGAGGTGCCGGCCAAAGGAATAGGCCTTGGACTGGCTCCAATCCACATCCAAAAAGGACAGAAAAGCCATTTTGAGTAGGTGATCTACGAAATAGCCAGCTACATACTCTGCCTGGCGGGCCAAGTTCAGTCGGTCGGCCACCTGGTGCACGTTGCGCAGGGTGAAACCGCGGCGGAATGTGAACTCTTTGAAGCGGGTCCAGGGGTCCCGCTTGAGACGCAGAAGGTCGGTGTCGAGCAGCCAGTTGTTCAGGACGATAAAGTTGTTGGCCCGCCCCATCCCATGGTCGGAGAGGACAATGACCAGCGTCTCCTCATCGGTATATTCGAGGAGCTGGCCTATGCTCTCGTCCACCTTCTGAAAGTACTGGAGGACGAACTGTTCACGGTCCTCGCCGTCTGTCCGCCAGGGATGCTCGGGATCCAGATAGTGCCACAACTGGTGTAGGACCCGATCGGTATCGAAAAAGACGGCCGTGAACACGTCCCAGGGTTTCGTCCGGGCCAGGTAAGCGGCGGTACGGGTCCGCATATCTAGCAGGTCGTAGGTGGCCTTCAAAAACGCGTCCCGGCGGCTTTCGGTAAAGGTCTCGGTTGGGTAGATACGATAGTCTCCAACCTCCCGCTCCAATTCGACCGACAGGCTGGCGGGATGGACAAAGTCGGTGGCCGCATAGGGCGTCATCCAACCACTGACCATGAACCCATTGATCTGTTCCACCGGGTAGGACATGGGTAGATTCAGGACGCCGACCTGGTGGCCCGCGTTGCTCAGGTAGCGGAACATAGTCGTCCCACCACGTTGAGAGGCATTCACGGGTGGGAAGGAGTAGGTTCCCTCTTTGCGGTACAAAAAGTCATAGATGCCCGTCTTGCCAGGATTCATCCCGGTGACGAACGAGGACCAGGAGGGGCCTGAGGTGGGCGGGATGGTGGAACGCAGTCGGCCGACCACACCGTCAGCTATAAGGCGCTGCAGATTGGGAAGGTGTCCACTCTGCGCCCAGGGTTGGATGATGTCCAGGGGGACACCATCCAGGCCGATGATCATGGTTTTGTTGGCTTGTTCCATCTCGTTTCTTTCTAGCATTGATATCTTGTCAATAAACCGGCGGAAGATGGGGTGTGTGCGGGCGGCGTTTCCGCCCGCACACACCCCGCCCCCACTTATTGATAAGATACTAGCATTGCACTCGCTGGCAGGCGTGAACAGATTGCGCCCGCCGAACTGGGATAGCGCTCAGGACCAAAAAAAGTCTGGGCTGATGGGTCTCAGATCTCTTCGCCAAAGACCGGGCTGAAGCGGCAGAAGATCAGGTAACCGATGACGAGCACGGTCAGGCAGGTGATGAATGTTCTCACAAAGAAATCCCACCCCGTTGGCACGCCATGAAATAATATGTCCCGGTAGGCTGCCACCAGCGAAGCCATGGGATTCAGGCGCCGGACCCAGAGCTGGACGTTTACAGTCATCCCCAGGATCTCTGCACTCTCGGGCAAGGTGGTGATGGGGTAAAAGATCGGCGTCAAAAAGAACCAGGCTTGCATGACTACCTGCATGATGTGTTGCGTATCGCGGTAGAATACATTGGCCGTGGCGAGAAAAAAGCCGAGCCCCAGCACAAAGAACGTCTGGGCCAAGATGATGAGCGGGAGCATGAGGATGGCCGGTGTGAGCTTGAGAGAGAAGGCAAAGATCAGGCCAAAGAGCACAATTAGGGCCAGCAAAAAGTTGACTAACTCGGACAACACCCCAGACAAGGGCAAAACTTCTCTGGGAAAGTAGACCTTTTTGACCAGAGGGGCGTTGCTCACAATCGAGGTAGTAGAAGTCGCCACAGATGCCGCGAAAAAACTCCAGGGCAGATAGCCAGACATAAAGAATACCGGGTAGTCGGGTATGTCGCTGCCTAACATGAACGAGAATACAATGGTAAAGACCAGGGTCATAAGCAGGGGGTTGAGCAGAGACCACAACACCCCCAAGATCGAGTTTTTGTACCGGATCTTGAGATCGCGGATGACCAGATTCTTGATCAGCGCTCGATAGTGATACAGTTCAACGAATCGACCCATCATGTGCTTTCGCGTCCCCGGCTGGCACATTGCCAAGCGGAGCATTATATCACGACTGGCCGTCGCTGGCAAACCGCATCGTAGGCGCGCAGAATCGTCTCCGCGGCACGATCCCAGGAGTAAACATTGGCTGCCAATCGCCGCAGCCTGCTCCCCCGCTGCGGATCCGGATCGGCACTGAGAGACTCTAGCAGGGCCTGGGCCAAAGACCCCGTGTCGCCCGGGGTGGCATAGATACCGTGATCGCCCAAGTACTCCCGGCTGACTGGTGTGTCAAAGGCCACGGTGGGCAAGCCCATGGCCATATAGTTCAGGATTTTGCCACTACCCTCTGTAGCCGACAGTTTAGGTGCCACGGCGACGTCACCAAGCGCCAAATAGTCCCGTGCATGCTGGTAGGGGATCTTGCCGGTGAAGGTCGTATGGTTGGCCACACCCAGGTTATGGGCCATCAATTGGTAATGTTCCACGGAGGGAAAGCCCATGATCAGGAAATGCACGTCATCACGCTTCTGCAGAACCTGGGCAATTGCCTGCAATAAGACGTCCGTACCTTGATAGTCCGCTAGCAGACCGAGGTAGACTACGAGCTTGCGCTCTGTCGGGATGCCCAGGGATATCTTTCGTTTGGCTAGGGCAGCTTGCTCCCCGCTGGCAGGAGGGTAGAAGGTGCCGGTATCAACACAGTCCGGCACGCTCTGCACCCGCTCGGGCCGGCAGCCGAATTCGGTGACCAATACTTGCCTGGCATTGCGCGAACTGGTGAGGATGACGGGGGATAGACGATCCAGCTTGGTTTCCAGCCAGAGAAGAGGAGGGTAGAAGCGGCTCTCCTGGCGCAGAAAGTTGTGATCCAACATCTCGCCCGTCAGGCTGCCTTGGAAGTCAAAGACCATGGGGATGCGCAACAGGCGGCCGACGATCTGGCCAATGAGCGCACCTTCGTGCATGTGGGCATGGATGACGTCTGGCCGCTTCCGAAAGGCCGAAAAGAACACTGTCCAGAAAAGGAGCAGGTCAAAGGCGACCTTGTGGGGCGAGGAGCCCACTTCATATCGCTCGCGGAAGGGAATGGGAGGTGTGCGCCGGATATCGAGCCCAGGGCGATCCTGCCCATTTCGGTAGGTACACACAGTGAGCTGGTGGCCCTGTCTCTGGAGCACCCTTGTCTCCTCCAAAATGCGAACAGAGCAGCCATAGTCGGAGAAAAATGAGGTCGGGGCGATCATCAGGATCTTGTATGATTTGCGGGGAACGCTTTTGCCATCCACAGCAATCGTTATGGTCCGTTTCCTCATTGAGAAATGGTGTGCTCCGGGCATGCGCCGGGCACACAACTAACGATTCTACCGCAGATGAGACATTAATGCAAGCATTGCCGGGCAATAGGCAAAGCTTCAGACTGAAGCCGTGGGGCAATCATCAATCTTGGCAGGGGTTTGGTGTCATGGTATAATGTTCTTTGTGACCGATAAACATGGCCCGTCAGCGTTGGCCTCGGCCGAGTCTACAGAGAACAAGACCGGACTGCCAAGTCCAGGCTCTTCCGGCCATTGCCCCAGTTGTGGACGCTTTGTCGGGCCGTACGAGCGGTGTCCCTACTGTGGGGCCGACGTCGGGCGGCGGATGGCCGTCCGAGTCTTCAAGATTGGCAGCCTGCTGCTGGCTATCGCAGGTCTGGCGGTCTTACTCCTCATCGCCAGACAAAGCCAGGCTCCGACGGTGCGGATCGGCGACCTGAGCGGGACGATGAACTGGGCCTATGTCCGCATCGTAGGAGTTCTCACCCGCCAGCCCGCCTACGATACCGATACCGGGACGCTGAGACTGTGGGTGGGAGATGACACCGGCGAGATGATGGTCACGGCCTACAGATCTGAGGCCGATTGGCTGATTGCTCACGACCTGGTACCGGTGATGGGTGACGGCGTGGTCCTGGAAGGTACCTTACGAATCAAAGAGGATTTTCACTACCTGGTCCTCGATGTACCGCAGCATGCCGAGATCCAGCCGGCTGAGGCAGTCGAGTTGCCAATTGCCGAGGTGAACGGCGGCCGGTCAGAGAAGAAGGTGACGGTGCGGGGTGTGATCCGCGACGACCGCACGCCCTACGATGGGCTACGCATCCTGACTCTGCGCGACGAAAGCGGCAAGATCGACCTCACCCTCCCCACAGAGGCGGCGCCGATCACCGGGGCGTGGCCTGAGCTCCGGGTCGGGCAGCCGGTGCAGGCGACAGGGGCCCTGGACCATTACAAGGGTACACCTCAGATCTCGGTGGGGCGGAGCAGCGACCTGATCGTGCTCGACGGTACGGTGGCCATCGCCCCGGAGCGGCACATGGGCGAGCTTTCAGCAGTCGACACCGGCCAGATGGCCGCCGTCGAGGGAAGCATCGCCCAGATCCACCCCTTCTCAGCCGGTGTCAAGCTCACTCTGGACGACGGCAGCGGCGAGGTAACCCTGCTGCTGTGGCAGGATCTCTACGATTCGCTTGCTGGTGGCGAGGCCCTGGTCGAGGGGATGGAGATACGAGCTCTGGGTGAGATAACCGAGTACCAGGGAGAACTGGAGCTTGTGCCCGAGCTCCCATCAGATGTAACGGTAACGGCTGCCACCGAACCTTTTGTGAGTGACCGGGAACTGGGCGGGCTCGTGCCCGGTGACCTGGGCCAGATGGTTCGGGTCGAGGGCCTACTCAAGTCGCTGCGGCCCTTTTCGGCTGGGGTTAAGGGCATCCTCGACGATGGCACGGGGACGGTGACGTTGCTCCTGTGGCAGGATGTGTACGATGCCCTGCCCGACCCGGCGTCTCTGGTCCCGGGGGCGGTCCTCCGTGTCGAAGGGGAGGTGGCCGAATACAGGGGGGAGTTGGAGGTCGTGCCGCGGTCGGCAGCCGGCGTGTCAACGGTGGGCCTGGTAGCGCTGCCGCAGGAGGAGATGGCCATCGGGCAGATCACCGTCGACGACCTGGGCCAAATGGTGCGTGTGGACAGCCGGATTGTCGAATTAATCCCCTTCTCCAGGGGCATGAAATATACCCTCGACGATGGCACAGGGACCATCACCCTGTTGCTGTGGCAGGATATCTATGCGGGCCTACAGGACCCAACCGCACTGACCGAAACAGTTCGGCTTTCGGTGCGCGGTGAGGTAGATGAGTACCAGGGCGACCTGGAGCTTGTTCCCCAATTCCCGAGCGATATCGAGATCATCTCTATGGAAGAACCGGCGCCTGTCACGCCCACCCCCACGCTCACGCCAACCACCACGCCAACTACTCAGCCCACCACCACAGCCACCACCCAGCCCACCACCACACCAACCGCAAAACCAACCATCACTCCGTCTCCCCAGCCATCCCCGTCCCCCGTACCCCAATCGATCTCCAGCATCACCGCCGGCAATGTGGGCCAGATGGCGCTGGTGGATGCCCGTATCATTGAGGTAGACTATTTCTCCCGCGGGGTCAAGTATATCCTCGACGATGGCACCGGCCGCATCATCCTACTGCTATGGCAAAACGTGCTTGAAGAGGTGCCCAGCCGTCTCGATCTGTTCCCCGGCTCCCAAGTTCGGGTCAGGGGTGGGATCGAGGAGTACCAGGGCGACCTGGAGATTATCCCACAGCACGGCGCAGACGTACTGGTCATCACCCCGGGCGAGCGCCTGCCCATTGAGGAACGGGCGGTGAGTGACGTTACCCCTTCCGACGAGGGACGGATCTTTGTCGTCGCCGGGACTGTTACGCGGATCGAGAGCAAGGGGTGGCTCCGGATATGGATTCAGGACGGCACAGGGGAGCTCCTCATCTTCGTGCCTGAACGGGAGGCCGAATACCTACCAGCCGGCATTGGCGCCGGGGTGCGGCTGCGGGTCACCGGCGAGGTGGACATCTACCAGGGCCAACTCGAGATCATTCCCCTGGCCGGGGCCGACGTCGAGGTGCAGTGACGATGGATTATGTGGGCCTGCTGGGCGCTGCCCTGGCCGGTACGGTTCTTTCATCGTTGCTGGCCTGCCTGCCAGCGCTGCACATCTACAATGTCGCCGGACTGCTGATCCTCCTGGCCCCCAGGCTCGAGGGGCTGTTGCCTGGCGACATGCTCGCCCTGTTTATGCTGGGCCTGGTGATCGGCTATGCAGTGGTCAACACCATCCCCAGCATCTTTTTCGGTGCGCCCGATGAAAGTACGCTCTTTGTTGTACTGCCAGGGCAGCGGTATCTCATGCAACAGCGCGGATTTGAGGCCTCAGTCCTGACCGGCGTGGGGGGATTGGGTGGCCTGCTGGTGCTGCTGTTGCTGGCACCGGTCATGCCCCGGCTGTTCCCGGTCGTGCGGGTAGTAGTCGGGCCACACCTGCACTGGATCCTGGGTGCCATCATTGTCTTTATGCTGATGAGCGAGTGGCCAAAGGGCTCCGACCGCGGGCGCACAGGACTGGCCAAATTCCTCGATGCCTGGAGCTCCCTTGGGGCGGGGTTGCTCACTTTCCTGCTGTCAGGCCTGCTGGGTATGGTACTGCTCTACAGCAATCTGGTCCCGGCCGAGCGGGCATTCCAAAATCTGCTGCCGGCCTTTGTAGGGCTCTTTGCCGTCCCCTGGGTGTTGCAGAATCTGCTCTCGCAGGCTCAGGTGCCGGCCCAGCACGCGGCCGGGTCTGTGGATCTGACGCCAGGGCTCATCGCGCGGGGTGTGGGGGCGGGGGCCCTGGGAGGTCTGTTTGCTGCCTTTTTCCCGGTGGTGACGGGCGGCATTGGCGGTTTCTTGGCAGGTCACGCCACGGCCCAGCGTGACGACCGGTTATTCATCCTCAGTCAGGGGGCCAGCAAGCTGATCTACTACGTGGGTGGCTTTCTGTTGTTCTTTGTGCCGGGGCTGCACCTGACGCGAGGCGGCATGGCCGGGATGTTGAGCATCCTGTACACACCTCATACCCCGGCGACGTTTTGGCTGGTCATCGCGGCCACCCTCATCTGTGGAGCCCTGGCCTTTGGCCTGCTTCTTGGGCTTAGCCGAGTAGCTCTGCGATTGGTAACCCGGCTGGACTACCGGTGGGTCTCGGCCGGGACACTAGGTTTGCTGGTTGGTGTGGTTTTTGCCATGACCGGGTGGGGCGGGTTGCTGATTTCGGTGGTGGCCACGGCCATTGGCCTTCTGCCGGTCATGTGGGGGGCGCGGAGAATGAACTGCATGGGGGTGTTGCTGTTGCCCCTGACACTTCAGATGGCCGGTCTGGGCACGACGGTGGCCGGCTGGTTGGGATTAATATAGAATGCCCTGCAAAAAGGGCAAAGAGGTAGTGTATGTTGTGTGTGCGTGAAGCGCACACAC
>JASFHU010000102.1:0-9685 GCA_050123055.1 Anaerolineae bacterium | reverse complement strand
CACCCACACCACAGATCCAGACATCACGATGGGGCAGGGCCGGAAGGTGACGATCGTCAGTGAATCGCCCTGGGCAGCGCAACTGGACGGGGAGATCTATGGCGTAGGTGCAAGCCGCTATGAGGTAGAGCTTTTCCCCCAGCATATCCGGCTGATCTGTTAGATCTCGTGGGTGTCTTGGCTACAACCCATGGAAAAGAGTTGGGCCAGGGAGAGGGGTCAGCCTCTCCCCGGCCCAGGGAGAAAGGAGAAAGCACCTTTTCGGAGTGGTGCTGAGTAGTAGACGTATCACGGTCCCAAAAGGTTCCACTTGGCGGCAGGGCTTCCGGTCGAAAAAAAGAGCTCCCTCCCGGCACATGGCCTGAAGGGAGCCCTCTCTCTACTCAGGTTCGAGCTGAAACATCAGGGCATCTGCAGGACCTCATCCAGACGCTCGACCGCCCAGTCGATCTGCGGTCGGGTGACGATGAGCGGTGGCGCCAGGCGGATGACATTCCAGTGGGTCTCCTTGCAGAGTAGGCCCCGTGCCATCAACGCCTCGCAGAAACGGCGCGCGCCACCGGCCTCCGGCTTGAGCACGATGCCGATCAACAGCCCCTTTCCCCGAATCTGTTTGATGTGCGGGCTCTGGATCGCGTCCAGGCGGGTCCTCAAATGGTCTCCCAGCTCGGCGGCCCGCTCGATGAGGCCATTCTCGGTGAGCACATTCAACGCCTCGCGGGCGACGGCACAGGCAAGCGGATTGCCGCCGAAGGTCGAACCGTGGTCGCCCGGCTCAAAGAGGCCCAAGATCTCTCGACCGGCAAGGACCACGGAGACGGGATACATGCCTCCCGACAATGCCTTGCCCAGGGTCACGATGTCGGCTCGGACACCCTCATGCTCTGCCGCAAAGAGTTTTCCGGTACGGCCCAGCCCGCTCTGGATCTCGTCTGTGATGAGCAAGACGTTGTTCCGCCTGCATATCTCCTCTGCTTGCTTCAGGTAACCCTCTGGCGGAACCACGACGCCTCCCTCACCCTGGATCGGTTCCACCAGGAAGGCCACAGTACGGGGCGTGATGGCCGCCTCCAGAGCTGCCGCATCGCCGTAGGGAATCAACTCAAAGCCAGGCGTGAAGGGACCGAACCCATCCCGATATTCTTCCTGCGGCGAAAAGCTGATGATGGTCGTGGTCCGCCCATGAAAGTTGCCCTGACAAGCCAGGATGTGAGCCTGGTCGTCCGGAACGCCCTTGACCTGATAGCCCCACTTGCGGGCGGCCTTGATAGCAGTCTCGACAGCTTCGGCACCGCTATTCATGGGCAACATCATCTCGTAGCCGGTCAGTTGGCACAGTTCCTTAGCGAATAGTGACAATTGGTCGTTACGGAAGGCACGGCTGGTCAGCGTCAGTCTGCATGCCTGCTCCACCATGGCCTTGACAATCCGTGGATGGCAGTGGCCCTGGTTCACCGCCGAGTAGGCAGCCAGAAAGTCCATGTAGCGCTTGCCCTCGACGTCCTCGACCCACACCCCCTCACCGCGAGTTAGCACCACGTCGAGGGGCTTATAGGTGCGGGCACTGTAGCGCTCTTCAAGGGCTATATGTTGTTGCGTGTCCATGCTCAGCCTCGGGTTGTCGTGAACCAGGGTCCGGCAAAGGACCCGATGAAAGGGCGAGATGTCAGGCGTCTGTAAAGGCTTGCGCCAAGCGCCTTGTAGCTAGAGAACCTCTACCTTCTCGGTCAGGCCGATCCCCAGCTCGGCCAGTTCGGCCAGTACGGGCTCATAGATCTCCGGTATGACTGGCACATGGACGCCGGTCAGTCCGGGGAACTCGCCGTGTAGAACCATGCGCACGGCAATGGCCGCAGGCAACCCGACGGTGCGTGCCATTGAGGTGTCGCCATGGGGAATGCCATAATCGATCATGGTAGCCGTGATCGATTCGCTGCGATCCGGGTACTTGGCCACAAACTCGTGCTGCATCACGATCATGTCGCGCTCTCCCGGCTGGTAAGCCATTTTGGCTTGCATCTGCGCCGTCATGACATCAATGGGCGTCGTAGCGCCCTCCGGGAGTGGATCGTCGGAAAAGAGGCCAAGCCAGGCCCAATCGGTGATGGGCTTGGAGTCGTGACACAGCCCCCACTGTTCCGCCAGGTACTGAGGGAACTCGGTTTCAGGGCTGATATCCAGCAACTGTGCCGTCAAGTCTCGGAAGGTAGCGGGTGCGCCCTCAATGGGGGTGTCGTCCATGAAGCCGGTCTCGACGAGCTTTTTCAGCGTGGCGCACCAACCGGGGTTGCGAAGCGTACCCCGGAACATCCAGTCGGTAGGCTGGATACCATAGGTTTCGGTGTAAGGCATGCTGTCGCGGTTGGGATATCCCTCGAACTCGCCCAGTCCCTCGACCTGCACCGGCCAATAGTGATCGAACAGCTCTTCGCCGGGTATCTGGACGATTTCGCCGTCCCTCCGAAACTGGGCATCGTTTTTGCCAGCCAGCAGCACGCCCTTGGGGCTCCAGGAGAACTTGTAGCCAAAGGGATTGTCGCTGGCCTCGGGCGCGGGCAGGCCGCCCGTCCAGGAGAGGAAACTGGCGATCTTGCCGCCTTTGCGCTCGACGTGATGAATGACCTTCATGGCCGACATGTGGTCGATGCCAGGGTCGACGCCTATCTCGTTCAGTAGGATGATGCCAGCTTCCTTGGCCTGACCATCCAGGGCGCGCATGGTTTCCTTGACGTAGGAGGTCGTGACCATGTGCTTCTTGTGCTTGACGCACAGGGCGGCAACCAAGGGATGGTAGACATAGGGCAGCATGCTGACCGCCAAATCGGTTTGGCGGATCAGGTCCTCCAGGGCCCCTTCGTCACTCACGTCCAGGGCCATGGCCCTGCCCCGGGGGTGACCGTTGACGAGGGACTCTGCCTTGGCGACGGTGCGACTGGCAACAGTCACCTCAAGGTCGGGTACGTCGAGCAGATAGCGGACATGCGGCCTGGTCACCAGTCCAGCTCCGAGCACGAGTACTTTTTTCATGGCTAACTCCTCTCTTTTTGCTTGTTTTCAGCTTGACTCGCCTGTCGTGGAATCTGTTTTCTGTTGCGTGCAGTGCCTTGCGCGAGTGCCCAGCCGGCATCCAGCGGCTATTGGGCGCTGGATGGGCCTGACTCGGAAATGCCTACGCGTACGGGAGCGACCCTAGCCCAGATACTCTTGGATGTATTGATAGTCGGGAGTCAGTTGACCCTGGTAGACAATGACTGCCCGTTTGATCTCTGGCGGAAGGTCACATTCCTCAAAGGGAGCGGAATAGTCGCACCGCGCCAGGGCCGGGATAAAGGGCTTCAGAACCTGGCTAAAGTCGGCGGATGCCTCGCGAGGCAGCTCGCTGGGCAGAATGTCCACCGCCATGATGACGACGCCGGGTCCCTCGTGTCCATCGCTTGTTTGGCCGGTGGCTGGATCGTAGACATAGATCGGGTCGCCAGGCTCGGTGGACTTGACAGTACACTCGATGGCACCCTCGACATCGCAACTGATGTCGCCAATGACCTTGAGGCGGGGAGCACTCTCTGCGCCGAAGAATTCCTCAATGTAGGCCTTGGTGACCAGCCGTGGATAGCGTTCGGTCCAATAGATGGCGTTGACCAGCACAGTCAGGTACGGCATGTAGCGCTCAAAGACACCGCTGTACTTTTCGGGGTGGTCGTAATAGTCCTGCAGGTCAAAGGATGCATCGGGCGACACCGGCTCCACCATGTGCCATTCTTTGAATACAGCCTTGTAGATGTGCTGCCGAGCATCGTCCCTGCCAGCGGCAACGTCAGCTATCTCCTCGGGCTCGATTTCGATGGTGGGCAGCAGGTCGAGCATCTCTTGAGCGCCTCGTGACACGTTGCCATAGCCTGCCACGCCCACGATCAGGGGCATAATCTGCTCGGGCAGGCCCTCGGCCTCGATCCTGGCCCTAACCTCTTCAAAGGCGGCCTTGGCTTCGGCCAGATCGTGGTAGGTATGCGTGGGGCGCAAGCTGGTGAAGGGATTGGCGACACCTTCCCAGGCCAGTCGCTGGCCCAGCGCCCAGAGGGTATCGATCATGCCTGCTACCCCGGCGTGCCAACCAAAGAAAATGAGCCGGCGGTTATTCTCATCCACCACCCGCTCATAGTCCACCAGGGTGCACCCCAGCTCGAGTATTCGCTGCAGCATGGGCATGTTGTAGGGCTGTCCCTTGATCACGTGGGCAAAAAAGACGTAGGCTTTGGCTGCAGCCAGCCGTTCCTTGGGGATCTCTTTGATGCCAAGTATGACCGAGCAACTTGAAAGGTCCTCCTGCACCGTGATGCCGGCCTTGGTGAATTCGTCGTCGGTGAAAGCACGGATAGGCGACGTCTGGGCTATCACCTTGAGCCCATGCTCCAACTGAAGCTCGGCAGCATCTCGAGGGGTTATCGGTACCCGCCGTTCCCACTCACTTTTGTCTTCGCGACGCAGTCCGATCGGTGCTGTCATGTCGTTTCCCTCCTCCTCGTGACATGGAACCCCCACCAAGGGGCGGGGACGGTTTCACGGCCTTGCTCGGCAGCAAGGCTCCCTCGCCTGAGGATATGTACTTTGGGTTCAGATCACAAAGGCCGGTGCGCAAGCCACCGGCCGAAGTTCGTCTCCCAGGGATCTGTTCCCCAAAGAGCTTTTTCTCGGCCACGTTGCCAGTGCCACTCCAGTATACGCGCAATAGAACGCTTTTGTCAAATGTTATGCCGAAAGTGGTGGGCTTGGAGACCTGCACATGGTGCGATTTGACAAGGGCGGACCGACGTGCTATAATGGTTTTCAAGTACCCCCAGGGGGTATGCGGAACCAGCAGGGATAGACGAGGAGAACCTGGAGATGAGCGAACAACGACAGATTCCCGATTTTGTCAACCGGCGGGTGTGGGCGGTGGTCGGTGCCAGCGAGGACCGGAGGAAATTCGGGAACCGCATCTTTCGGGATCTGCGTGATGCGGGGTACACGGTATACCCGGTGAACCCGAAAGGTGGCGAGTTGGAGGGCGCCAAGGTCTATCCTTCGTTGGCCGCTCTGCCTCAACCGCCAGAAGTGATCGATCTGGTGGTGCCGCCGGCCGTCACGGAACAGGTGGTCAAGGAGGCCCATGAGCTGGGGCTGACTCGCGTCTGGATGCAGCCAGGCGCTGAATCGGAAGCAGCTATCGCTTTTTGCCAGGAGCAAGGCATTCAGGTGGTCCATGGCGCCTGCGCCATGGTCTGGAAACGGCGGTGGGATTAAACAATTTGAGGAGGCCAAGATGGACGTCGAGGCAGGGACTCAAGTGCAGGTGACCGTGTTCGGCAACCGGTTGCGAGAGAGCTGCTCACCCGGTGGCTGAGGCCCCCCCAGGTCTTCGTTGGAGACCACGAGGGTCACAGAATACTATTTGAGAATGCGGTATGGCGAGGCCGTCCAGGTAGAGTATGTGGATATGGCCGAGCCGAAGAACCAGACCGAGTTCCCCGAGCTGGTAGCTGTGGTTGAGGAGAGGGACCTACCCTATCCGTTGGTGGCGATCGACGGCCGGCTGAGGGCGGCAGGTTCGGCGCACTTTTACCGGGTGTTGCCCTACGTGGAAGAGGTACTCGGGGCGGCGGAGCTCAATCCGGCGGTGTGAGGTCTGGGGAGCGACACCAGCGAGCATCAGGTTGTTTGCAGTGAACGAGGGAGATTGACAAGTCTCCCTCTTTTTGTTAGACTTTCTGTGTTGGGCCTTTTTCCAGAGTTGGTTGTGTCGGTCTTAACGAACGGTGGTCTTTGTGGTAGTTGTGGGAGGGTAGCGGGGCCCCTGCAACCTTTGATCCTGTTCTGCATCTAAAGGAGTGAGTGTGGCCAAGAGTGTGGCTTCTGCCGCCGAAGCTGAACTGCTGGAAGGTCTGAGGGCTGGCCAACCGGCGGCCTACCGACAGTTGGTGGAGCTAAACTCTGCCAATGTCTATAGTGTGGCGCTCAAGCTGTTGGGCGATGAGCAAGAAGCCGAAGATGTGCTGCAAGAAACCTTCATGAGTGCCTTTGAGTCGATCGACCGCTTCGAGGGGCGTTCCAAGCTGTCTACCTGGCTTTACCGCATTGCCTATAACGCGAGCCTGATGCGCCTCCGGAAGCGAGGTCAGATGACCACATTCTCGCTCGATGGGCCAGCGAGCACAGAGGGCATGGTTGGAGAGTCTGCCTCCCGCCACTTGGTGGATTGGTCGGCAGTGCCTGATGACCAGTTACTCACTGCCGAGGCGCGCCAGGAGATGGATAGGGCGATTGCAGAACTGCCCGAGTCGCTTCGGTCTACCTTTGTCCTGCGTGACATCCAGGGTCTGTCTGGGGCAGAGACGGCAGAGATCCTGGGGATCACTGTCCAGGCCGTCAAGAACCGGCTGCACCGGGCTCGTCTCTGGCTTCGTGACCGGCTGTCTGGTTACTTTGCCGAGCGTGCTGAGCGCTTGCGGGTTGCGGTGTAGAGAGGGTGAGAACGATGGAAAGAGAACACGATCATTCTACCTGTCATGAACTGTTGGACCAGCTCTCGGTCTATGTCGACGGCGAGTTAGAATCTGCTCTGTGCACCGAGCTGGAGGCCCACCTCGCAGACTGTCGCAATTGCCGGATCATGGTGGACACGGTGCGCAAAACGATCACACTTTACCATGCCCAAGCCACTCCGGAGCTACCTTCTGACGTAGAGGCTCGTCTCTTCAAGGTCCTGAACCTCGCCGAATAGGGTGGCCGACAGACGGAGAACCTGGTGGCGGGTAAGATCCCGGCGCCCCCATGAAACCTTTGGGGGCGTTTTGCATCTAAAGGGGTGATGTGGGGCAGAGGTCCCACCAACTAGAACCATGTAGGAGGTGTCAAAGTGCCGTTGATTTCTGAGAAGGATGCTGAGTATATCCGTGGCGAGTTCGAAACGAACCTGGTTAACCCGGTCAAGTTGGTGATGTTTACCCAGTCGATCGAGTGCCAATTCTGCGCCGAAACACGCCAGATTGTCGAAGAGATAGCCAGCTTGTCGGACCAGATCTCGACCGAGATCTATAACTTTGTGACGGATAAGGCCACGGCTGAGATCTATGATGTGGACAAGATCCCGGCCATTGCCGTGCTGCGAGTGGAGGATGGGGAGGACAAGGACTATGGGATCCGCTTCTACGGCATCCCGTCTGGCTATGAGTTTACCACTGTGATCGAGGATATCGTTGATGTGTCTCGGGGCGATTCGGGCCTGCAGCCCAAGAGCAGGGAGGCGGTCGCTGGCCTCACCGAGCCGGTGCATTTCCAGGTCTTTGTTACGCCTACCTGCCCGTACTGCACGCAGGCGGTCCGGCTGGCGCACAAGTTTGCCATGGAGAGTGACCTGATCACGGCCGACATGGTGGAGTCAATGGAATTCCCACACCTGGCAAACAAGTACCAGGTGTACGGGGTGCCGCGCACGGTGATCAACGAAACCGTTCACCAGGAGGGCGCGGTGCCCGAGCCGATGCTGCTAGCCAAGCTGCTGGAAGCTGTGGGGCAGGCGCCGGCGCACGAGCACCTCAACTAGGCGACCTGGAATGAGCGATACACAGGTTACCTGGGTAGATGGCATGCAGTTTGTGGCCGAATCGGCCGGCCACAGCATGGTGATCGATGGCGCGCCGGGGTTCGGCCGTGACACGGGCATGCCGCCGATGCGCCTGTTGCTGCTGGGGGCGGCCGGTTGCTCGGCCATGGACGTTGTCCACATCTTGAAAAATCGGATGCGCAAGCACCTGACCGATCTGCGGGTCGAGGTCAGCGCGGAGCAGGCGGAGGAGCATCCCAAGGTCTACACACGCATCGAGCTCAAGTACCTGGTCAAGGGTAAGGGATTGAGCGACAAGGACGTCCGCCGGGCAATCGAACTGTCGAACACCAAGTTCTGTTCTGCGGCGATCATGCTGGGAGAGACGGCCGAGGTCGTCTGGGACTATACCATCGCGGAGGCGAGTTGAGCCATGGCCAGTTTGAGGGAGCTGGCCGGTGAGTGAGGAGGCTGGCGGATTCTGGGAGGACATTGTACCGCGGGTGGATCCTGAAAAATGCCGTCGTTGTGCCGAGTGCCCGTCCGTGGCGGCCTGCCTGGCGCAAGGTTTTCGCCGTGACGATCAGGATAGTTTGCCGGTCGTGGACGAGAACATGTGCTTTGGCTGCTACTCGTGCGTTGGTGCCTGCCCACATGGTGCCATCATCCCGCCCCGGTTCCGCTAGCACCAGTCATCTGTGATCCTGATGAGGTGAGTTGTGAGAATTGTTGTCTATACCACACCCACTTGACCCTATTGCACTCAGGCGAAAGAGTTTCTTTCGCGACAGGGGGTACCATTTGTGGAAAAGAACGTCGCCGCCAACCGGCAGGCGGCGACAGAGATGGTCCGCGTTTCCGGGCAGCAGGGGGTGCCGGTCATCACGGTGGATGGGCAGGTGGTTGTCGGCTTTGACCAGCCGCGGTTGCGGCAACTGTTGAAGCGATCGGGCCAAGCCAAGCCCGCGTTGGGTACCTCCATCGCCGATGCGGCTTCGCAGGCACGAAAGCGTTCTGGCATTCCAGCCACGGGTGCGTACATAGGCCGGGTACGCCGTGGATCGCCCGCCGATCGGGCAGGGCTGCGCCCAGGTGATGTGATCCAAGCATTGGGTGGACAGCCGGTGGAACGCGCTGCTGATGTGCATCGCCTGATACCCCAGATGCCCACGGGACGCGATGTGTCCCTGGTCTATATTCGCAAGATGAAAGAGCACGATACTCTGATTCGACTGTGAAGGCGAGCAGGGTAGAGAAGATGTCAGAGCTTATCAGTAGGCGACCCGGACGAACGTGAGCTCGTCGCCGAAAAAGACGTAGGCCAGGCCTTTCGTCGTGCCATCACTGTCGCGGAGAATGAACCCGTGCTCGAAATCCTGCACTGCCGGGTCGCCGTTGCCTGGCCCAAAGCCTGCTTCCTCTGACAGCCCCCAGCCTATGGCCGCGCTTGGCCCCCCGAGCACACACCAGACAGCACCAAAGCCCCGCTTGGGCTGGACCTTGCCTGGTGGGGGCGCGGCTGCGCAAGAGTATTCTGGATCCCCCTCCGACCACATGCCAGTGAAAGCCTGGTATGTGCCCTGCTGTTCTCCCTTCTCATAGACGACATAGGCAAAGTCCGTGTCCTGGCGCCAGAACATATGGCCGTTGTCAAAGGCTTGCTCGGCATCCTGCAAGGGCTTGGGCTCTTGATGTATCGGGCAGCCCAGCTTTGCCCGGTAGGTTTGCCACAGGCCGGCAAAGATGCCCTGGGCCGGAAAAGCGCATGGAGGTGGTGGTGGCGGTGTCGTTGGTGTGGATGAGGGGGTCACGGTCGGCGTAGGGGTATCGGTTGGTGGCTCGGCCGTGGCTGTGGGCGGACTGGCGGTGTCAGTGGGCGGCGCTGATGTGTCCGTCCGGATCTCGGCGGTCTCGGTCGGAAGCGCAGCAGTCGAGCTGACCGGTATCCCCGTTGCTGCTGGCTCCAGGGTAGGGGTTCGATCTCCTGCTTCGGAGGTTTGTGTGGCCTGGGAGACACTCTCGGTGGTGACCGGGACAGGGGTTTTGCCTTGCCTGCCGCCGGTGGCGATGAGCAAACCGAGAATGAGCAGCATGGCGACCAGTATC
>JASFHU010000101.1:0-9808 GCA_050123055.1 Anaerolineae bacterium | reverse complement strand
ACCTGAACCTGAACCTCAGCCCTGATCCTACCCTAGCTCCTTGTCGGCCGCGGCCAGGATCTTGGCCAGCTCGGTCTGCTGGGCTTTCTCCAGCGGCTCGGGCTGGTGGTTGTCCAGGATCCACTTGACCCTTTCGCGGGCCACCTCCAGCGGATCGCGATACTTGCCCTCGGCGCCCATCTGGTGACCGATACCGGGCACCATCGCGGTGCGCATGTGCTTGCGGGTATGCTTCTGGGCCAAATAGTGCCCGCCCGGTCCCACCTTCTGGATCACGTCCAGGGCCAGCGTCTCGTCATCCACGTCCATGGCCATCAAGGCGTAGCGCGCCCGGTGATAGAGCTCGTCATCCATGATGATGGCCTCGGGATGCAGCAGGGTAAAGTTGCGATTGAGCCCTATGCCGGTCGCCCATTCGACGCCGGCCATACTGATCAGCAGCGGGTCCAGAGCCACATCGGCCGCCGCCTGCCAGGTGCCCGGCTTCTCGCTCTCGGTGCCAAACGCACCACCGAAGGCGGGCATGCCCCAGTGATGGGCCATCTCGACCGGCGCAAATCGACACCGCGCATCCACTGGATAAGGCACGTAGCCACCCGTACGGGGATCGGCCCATCCCTCCATGATCGAGTGGGAGACCGGTGCGCCAGGACTGGCGAGTTGGAGCAGCACCGTTCCGCTGATAATCTCGGCATCGCCGACAACCAACGCTCCGGCCAGTGTGGCCGGGGACGTGGTCCCCAGGGTCGGCATGGCCAGGAAACCGACCGGGATCCCGGCCTCGGCCAGGGCCAGCGCGCCCTCAATGCCCTCCTGGTCCTGGACCAGGGGCGCGATGGTACACAAGATCAACGACAAGACGGGGCGGCGCCGCAGTTCCTCCCGGCTGCCGGCGATCACGGTTGCCATCTCGAGGGCATAGCGGGCAAACTCCTCGCCCATGAGCGTCTCGCTCTGCACGTGCTTGACTGTGTTGTTCCACGAAACGTCCAGCTCGTGTAGAGGTGCGGTCTTGCCATGGTCCTGGGCGCTGACCATGGGCCAATAGAAGGCCATGGAGGAAAGATAGTCGGCCACACGGGCCATGTGCCCCACGTCCTCCTTGCACGAGGGCCGGCGCTGGCGCGTACCCAGGTCCACCGTCTCGACCCCACAGCCATCGGTGGTAAAGTAGCTAACCCCGTCCTCCAGGTCAAAGGCGTACAACGGATCGCGAGCGCCCACGTGAAAGTAGCGCGGCACGGTAGACAGGGCTTTGAACACCAACTCCCTCGGGATCTTGACGATCTGGGTGTCGTGATCTATATGTGCCCCGTGGTCTGCAAAGATGGCCAGCGCCCTATCCGAGGGAAACTTGACGCCCACCTCTTCCAGAATCTGCAGCGTGGCCTGTTGCATTTCGTCCAGTTGCCCATCGCTCAGATAACGCACCCGGTAGGCAGGCCGGATCGGTTCAAGAGGCGGACGTTCGACGGTCATATCGCTTTCTCCTTGTATCTCAGAGTTCTACTCCAGCCAATAGGTGAGACTTGGCTGTCTAGGTCTCTCTTTCCTGCCCCAGCACTTTGAAGGGGTCAAAGGCATCCCTGAGCCCGTCGCCGATATAGTTGATGGAGATGATGGTCATAAAGATCATCAGGCCGGGAAAGATAGCCAGCCAGGGATGCTTGAGCATGTGCTCCAGGGCGTTGCTCAGCAGATTGCCCCAACTGGGCGTCGGCGGCATGATGCCAAAGCCCAGGAAGGAGAGTCCCGCCTCCTCCATGATGGCGTAGCCCATCTCCAGCGTGGCCTCAACGATAATGGGGCCGATGGCCATAGGCAGGATGTGACGGGTCATAATGCGCAGATTTCCTGCCCCCACGCAGTTGGCAGCGGTCACAAAGTCAAACTCTCGTACCGTCAGGTAGGTAGCCCGCACCAGACGCGCCACCGACATCCAGGACAGGATGCCGATGACCAGGGCGATGGTCAGCACGTTGTTTTTTTCAAAGAAGGGGACATCGATCTCACGCAGGATCGCGCTGAGCAGGATCAGGACCAGCAGCGCCGGCAGGGCGAGCATGGCATCGGTGACACGCATCAGTACATTGTCAATCCAACGGCCAAAATAGCCTGCCACGGCCCCCAGCGGGATACCGATCACCAGGGTGATGATCACGACCAAAAAGCCAACCGTCAGCGAGATCCGTCCCCCATAGAGACACCGAGTGAGCAGGTCGCGTCCCAACTGGTCCGTGCCAAAGGGGTGCTGAAGGGAGGGAGGCTGCAGGCGCTCGGGCATGTTCGATTCTGTGGGGCTATAGGGCGATAGGAAGGCCAGGATAGAAGCCAGCACGATCGCTCCCAGCACAACCATACCGACGATGGCGCCGGGATGGCGCCGAAAGCGTCGCCAGGCCATGCTGGTCATGGTCTCATGTGGCCGGGTCGTCCCATCCCAATGGGATCTATCTTTGGGCGCTATCTCGCTCATATTGGCCCCTGACTAGTTGAAGCGGACCCTCGGGTCCAGGAACCCGTAGGCGATGTCGGCCAACAAGTTGGCCATGACCGTAAAGACTGAGGCAATGACCAGGATGGCCATCAGCAAGGGATAGTCCCGGTTCGTAGCGGCCTGGTAGTACAGCCTCCCCATCCCTGGCCAGGAGAACATGATCTCGACGTACAGCGACCCGGCAAAGATATAGGGAATGTCCAGGGCAAAGATGGTGACCAGGGGGATGAGGGCATTCTTGAGCGCATGCCTGAGCATGACCGCCCTCTCGGCGAACCCCTTGGCCCGCGCCGTGCGGATATAGTCCTGGTGGATCACGTCCAGCATCCCGGCACGCAGGAAACGCGAATACCAGGCCACCCAACCGACGGCCCCCATCGTCACCGGCAGGATCAGGTACTTGAGTCGGTCCGCTATCGAAAAGTCAGCGCCCAGCGTTTTCATACCCCCCGCAGGCAGCAAGGGGTCACCGGTGACGGGATTGCTGAGCACGGAGTAAAAGACGATGATCAGGATCATGCCCAGCCAGAACTCGGGGATCGCCTGCCCCATAAAGGAGAGGGTTGTTGCGGTTATGTCGAAAAACGAGTACTGCTTGACGGCCGAAATGATGCCAATAGGGATGGCGATGATAAAGACGATGATCAGAGTGATGGTCATCAGATAGACGGTGTTCCCTAACCGGTCGAGGATCTCGTCCAGCACAGGTTTGCGCGTCTTGTAGGAGAAGCCAAAGTCTCCGCGCAGGATGCCCTTGCGCTCGCCGCGGCTGTCTGTTATGCCATCACCGTCGGCGTCGATCGTCATCCAATCGTTGCCGACAAGCCAGACCACGTATTGGATTGCCAGGGGCTGGTCCAGACCAAGCTGGCGCCTGAGTCTCTCGCGCACCTGAGGCCTGGGGCGCTGCCCACTCATGGCGGCGACCGGATCGCCTGGGGCGACATTCACCAGCAAGAACAGCCCCGCGCTGAGCAGGAACAGCATTGGAATGGCTTGCAGCAGTCGCCTAGCTATGTAGCGACCCACATTGCTCTCCCTTCCTCCATATTCTGTAGAAGCATGCCGCTTCCGTTCTACAGAGGTGGGCGCCAGGCCGGATCACCGAACCACGGGCGAACCCGCTCCAGCGCCGCCGCCACCTGGAACACACGCTCGTCGTCGTAGGTGGGCCCGACGATCTGCAGTCCCGTCGGCAGCCCAGCGCTCGCCAAACCTGATGGTACAGCCAGCACCGGACAGCGGCTGGCGATGTTGAAGGGAATCGTCATCAGCGCATCGAAATAGTCGTCCAATGCCACGCCGCCGACGACCACCTCAGTCTCCACATAGTCATCGCCGGCAAGCAGGCCTGCCACCGCCGTCGTCGGGCAGATGAGTGCATCGTACCGCTCCAGCAGCGGTCCCAGTTCGGCATAGATCTGCCCCTCTATCTCCAGCCCCTCCAGGTAGCCTCCCTCCTGGGCGGCGGACAGCGCCCGGTCGATGAATGCCCGCGTGTAGGGCATGAGTAGCTCCCGGTGTTCTTTGACCCCGGAGCCAATGGCAGCGCCAAAGATGGCGCCATAGTGAGCCCAGCTCGCCCGGACGATCTCGGCCCGGTTCCAGTTGAGTGTCACTTCCTCAATCACGGCCCCTGCCTCGCCGAGCGCCTCGGCTGCCGCGTGCGTGTTGGCGACAACCTCTGGGTCGACGGGATAGTCGCCCAGGTGCGTGGACAGGGCGATCTTCCAGCCATCAATCCCACCCAGTTCGTCGGGGATCAGCACTGCCGGCCGCAGGGAGACCACATCGAGGGGATGAGGCCCGGCGATCACGTTTTGCAACAGCGCACAATCGGCCACCGTCCGGGCCATCGGACCATCGTGGCAGTAGTGGTCCAGGTTCCAGGGAGGCATGGCCGGCACCCGGCCGTAGGGAGGCTTGAAACCCACCACCCCGCTGAACGAAGCCGGGATGCGGATCGAACCGCCGATGTCCGAGCCGGTGGCCAGGGTCGCCGTACCGGCCGCCAAGGCGGCTCCGGAGCCCCCTGAAGAGCCGCCGGGGGTATACTCCAGGTTCCACGGATTACGGGTCACACCCCAGAGCTTGGAGTGAGTGAAACCGGCGCAACTGAACTCGGGCGTGGTCGTGCGCGCGTGGATGATGCCACCCGCATCCATGATGCGCTCCACCACGGGGTGCGTGACCTCGGCAACGTTGTCCCGGTACAAAAGCGAGCCTTCAGACGAGGTTCTCCCGGCGATTGGCTGCTCCTCCTTGACCGCCACGGGGAGGCCCTCCAGTGTCCGGGGTGGTGCTCCGCGCCCGGCATAGCAGGCCTCCGCCAGGCGGGCTTGCTCCAGGGCATCCTCAAACAGCCGTTCAGCAAAGGCGTTGACACGTGGCTCCACCGCCTCCACTCGCTCGATAACCGCTGTCATCAGCTCGACGGGCGACAACTGGCGCGACCGAAAGAGCCGCAACACCTCAGTTGCAGACAAATAGATCAGTTCCTCCACAAGTGCGGTTCCTCCAGGGGAGACCTCACCCCCAGCACCGGTTCACGAAATCAGCACTTCTTTGATACACTCTTCCGTGAACGCCAGCGGAGCCCCTGCATCCGACATGGCCTTCAGGAAGGCTATCGGATCGAGACACTCTGGGGCAATGACGCCCTTTGCCACGCCCTCGACACACATCCGCGCCCCTATCGCTGCCGGCAGGGCAACCAGGGTCTGGACTGTTCCGAGTCTCCTGAACAGCTGAAGCTGCCCCTCAGGGGATGGTGAGAGGACCTTGGTCAGTCTGTAGGTAACACTCTCATCTGACTTGGCTCCGTGAACCTCGATCTCCAGTGCGCCGACGGTGGGCACGGGCAATTGTACGGTTTCTTCGGTCTCCCACAAGAAAGCACTGACCGGCTGCCGCACCATCGCCGAGATGACATCGAGTGGCGCCACTCTGAGCCCCTTAACCTCTATGGGTTCCCGTTCGGCGAATCCCATCTTGACCAGCGCCGCCGCGATAGGGTCCAGCGGGTATTTGAACTCGCAGTTTTTGAGCCCCTTGCCGATGAAGCGTCCCAGCAGTAGGGGTTCCTCGTGGGCGTGGTGAGAGATCACGACCGGTCCGACAGGCGCAGAGAAAGTGTGTTCCTCAACGCCACTGAAAGGAGGATACTCTTCAAGTCTTCCGTTCTCGAGCACTTGCACGCGCTCAGCGTAATCGCTGAGCGCGGTCTCGGGAGCCCACCCGGGATCCCACTCGCGAATCAGCCCCTCATCCAGGTCTCTGAAACCCAACCGCACGCGTATCTCGTCGACGCGATCCAGCTTGTCGCATGCGTATCGGGCCAGCACGTTGGTGACTCCCGGAGATACGCCGCAGCCGACGAGTGCCGTAAGCCCGGCATCCTTGAACTCCTGATCCAGGAAGAGGGACTCGCCCTCTAGGAACTGGTTCCATACTGTGTCGCCCAGGGCGGTGTCCACATAGTGGGCGCTGCTGTTCAGAGCCGCTTGCATGACGTTGTCGTTGAACCGCATCGGAGTCAGATTGACGACCACATCCACTCCCTGGGCCGCCTTTTCGATCTCCTCCACGCTCCCTGCATCTAGCTTCACCGCAGTGATCCTGTCACTTCTTATCCTGCCCTTTACCCTGTTGGCCAGATCCAGGTCGATGTCGCCCAGGACTATGCGCGAGATGTTCACATCCTTCGCCATGATGGAAGCACAGGGTGCACCTTGTCCTCCGGCTCCCACGATCAACACTTCCATCATACATCCTCCTCTCAGCAAGTGGGGAGGCAGTGAGTGCTGCCTCCCCACAGTTTCCGAGCCTAGGGCTCCACGATCTCCCAGTCGGCGATGTTCCAGGTGATCATGTCGTTGGCATTGTCGACCACCCCCTTGATCCGTGGGTTGTAGCCGGCAGATTCGATAGATACGAACAGTGGAATGTTGGGCACTTCAGCATCCAGGATCTCGGCAAGCTGGCAAAAGATCTCCTTGCGGTACTCCTCGTCCACCGTGTAAGTCTCGTCGAGCAGCGCGTCAAACTCTTCATTCGACCAGCGACTCACGTTCCAGCCCCAGTCAGGCTCCTGGGCGTCGGTATGATAGTAGAGCCACAGGAAGTCGGTGAGCTGGTTACCGGCGTAGCCATCATCCCACAGGTCGAGATCAAAGTTCCCATTCTGCTCGATGCCACCATCGTCAAAGGTGCCCCACAACTGGCTACCTTCGACCATGCCCAATTCGGTGCCCATGCCGAGTTCGTTCAGATCCTCGGCAAGGAGCTGGTGGGCCAGCTCCAACGTCTCGCCCCACTCGGAGTAGACCAGAAACTCGGTGACCATCTCGTAGCCTTCGGGGGCGCCGGTGGTGCAGCCATGGCACTCGCGGATGCCATCCCCGTCGGTGTCTGTCCAGCCGGCCTCCTCCAGCAGCGCCTTGGCGCCCTCGGGATCGTACTCTGGCTTGGGGACATCGCACTTGTAGGGCTCGCGGTAGAACTCTGTCCACTGCACGGTCATCATGCCGCTGTCGCCCCAGACCCCCTCCAGAATCTCGTCGGCGTTTACGCCCATGCGCATGGCCTGGCGAACGCGTAGGTCACTAAAGATCGGGTGTGGGTCGGCCTCGGCATCGATGGAACCTTTGGCCGCCAGATTGGGCCACATGTGCACCAGCCAACGGCCAAACTCGGCGTCGCTGATCTCCACGTTGTCGGACTCGATGTAGGCATCGCGCACGGTCTCGATGATCCAGAAGTCGATGTCCCCGTCGCCGCCCAGCATCATCTCCTGGCGGACGGTCTCCTCGGGCACAATCTGGACAAAGACCTTGTCGATCTTGGGCTTGCCTTCCTCGTGGTAATTGGGGTTGCGAACAAAGGTCAGGTGGTCGCCGGCCTCCCACTCCTCGAGGAGGTAGGGGCCATTGGCCAGAGGCTCCCGGTTGCAGTCCCACGTGCCGATGCCTCCTTCGCCCGTGCAATAGTGTTCGGGCCAGATGACGCCATAGAACCCGCCGAGCTGCTCCAGGTAATCCGGGTAGACACTGTTATAGCGCACCACAAAGCTATAGTCATCGATCTTTTCTATGCTGTCGGTATAGTCCATCCCCGGCACCCACATACCGGTCTCCTCATCGGTGAGGGCGTCCCAGGTAAAGATCACGTCGTCGGCAGTGACCGGCTCTCCATCTTCCCAAAAGATGTCGTCCCGCATCGTCCAGGTGACGTCCATCGTCCACGCATCCTCATCGATGACCACACCCCCGTTCTCGACCGTGGGCAGTTCAGCCGCCAGCTCTGGAAAGATCTCGCTGTTGGGTCCGATGTCGGCCATGCCCAATAGGACCATCTCGGCCACGAGGTTCTCATAGCCAGTGTCAGTCAAAAAGTGGTTGAAGCTGGGTGGATCCTCCATCGATAGGATAACCACGCTCGTTTCCTCGGCCACGGGTTCCTCTGTTGGCTCGGGCTCTGTGGTCGGCTCTGGCGCTGTTGTCGCCTCCGGTTGCGCCACTTCCGCAGGTTCGGTTGCGGCGCCGCAGCCGCCCAGGCTGGTAGCCAACAGGGCACAGATCGCGGTCAGCACCAGTACTCTCAGCATTCGGCCAGTCAACATGTTCTTCCTCCTTTTCCTTCCTGATACAGCTCCAGCGATTCATGGGGCGCCCCAGGACTGGGTGCACCCTGCAACTGTCAGGTTCGGTTCAAACCACCTCCTTTCTTCACCCCAGGCCGGATCAGCCCGGTCGGAACCCTGCACTGAGGGCGGAGCCCGACATTGCCAGCCCGGCAACAGGGCTCAGGTTCTCTGGTAGACTGTCCTTCCTCCAAAAACCGTGTACTCGACCGGAATGTCCTTGATCCGCGCCGGATCGACCCTAAAAGGATCGTCGCCCAGGACGACGAAATCGCCCAGCTTGCCAACCTCCATTGAGCCCTTATCGCGCTCCTCAAACGCGATCCGGGCAGCATTTATCGTATAGAGCTCGAGCCCTTCCTGAACAGTCACCCGTTCGGCAGGGTTGGAGTGGTTCACGGCGGCATGCACGCCGATCAAGGGTCCCAACGGTGTGACGGTACTGTCAGAACCACCGGCCACCAGGAGACCCGGCCGCATCAGCATGCGCACGGGATCCGCTTTCATGGCGCGCTCTTTGCCTACCGACGGAAAAAACTCTGTGTGGGGCCAAAAGTGGTTGAAGGGTGGCTGGATGGCCAAGGCCACGCCCAGCCGTTGTGCTCGTTGGACCTGCTCCTCGCGGATGATCTCACAGTGCTCGATGCGGTGTCGATGGTCGTCGCGGGGATGGGCGCTCAGCGCAGCCTCGTAGGCGTCGAGGGCCTGTTCCACGGCCGCATCACCGACGGCGTGCATGGCGACCTGGAGGCCAGCCCTATGGGCCTCGAGTACAAAGGCATCGATCTCGGACTGGGTGTGGTAGAGCGTGCCATAGCAGTCTGGATCATCGACATAGGGTTCGGACAGAGCCGCTGTGCGCGGACCCACGTCGCCGTCCAGCAGGATGCAGCCGCCTATGCGGGGCAGTCCCAGCGCCACCACCTTCTCCACATCCATGGTTTGGTAGTATAACACAAAGCGCAGCGGAAAGCCAGGCATGGCCTCCAGGAACTCGGAGACAGCCTCGTCCTCGCCTGCGGCGCCCCCCTCCAGCGCGTGCACCGTCGTGAGGCCTACCGACAAAGCCTTCTCCACGGCCCGGGCGACCATCTCTTCCGCCTTGCCGGCCACACCAGACGAGGTATCAAAGCTCTCCCAGGCCCGGGCATGGGCCTGATCCGCCAGCAGCCCGTTGGGATGCCCATCGGCATCACGCTTCACGCCTGGCACATCCTCCGGTAAGGCGAGCGATTCCAGGGCGGCCGTGTTGGCAGCCGAGGTATGGCCAGTGACGCCCATCAGGTACACCGGATTGTCGGGCGCGACAGCATCGAGGACCTGGATGATCGGGCTATGTGCTTCCGTGTCCAGGGCGTACTCGGTAAAGCCCATGCCATAGATCAGCTCGCCTGGTGGCGCGTCGGCCACGGCCTGGCCAACGACGATACGCAGCCCGTCGTGGTCGTTGGCTTCACTCACGTCCAGGGAGGCCAGACTCAAGGCCGTCCACAGAAAATGGGTGTGGGTATCGATGAACCCCGGCACCACCGTCTTGCCCGCCAGATCCAGCACTGGGAGCCCCTCGGCGTGCGGGGACACCTCGGCCCACGAACCCACGGCGACGATACGCCCCTCGCGTACCGCCAACGCCTCGGCTCGCGGATGGCGGGCATCCATCGTGATTACGT
>JASFHU010000100.1:0-9838 GCA_050123055.1 Anaerolineae bacterium | reverse complement strand
GGCCCTGCCAAGCTCTCTGCTCATTGGCAGAGATAAAGAGAAATGTGCCCGCACCAATCACCAGCAACATGATGGTCAAAGCACCGCCGAGCAGGGCTATGAGACGCCATCGCAAGCCCAAAGCCCGGCTCGGTAGGGACAGCGGTGGGCTCGCAGGTTGCTGTCCTTGCTCACTCATAAAGGCCTCCTATGGCTCAGCAGCCAGAAAGCGCTCCCATATCTCCGCATACAGTCGCTCGCCCTCGGGACTCAGGGGTAGCAGAATCTCGGCGTTCTGCAGCTCCTCAGTCTGAGGATAGATGACCGGATCGTTCAGGATCTCCGGATCGATGAAGGGAACAGCCCCGTCGCTGGTCATGGCATAGTAGTTTACGTTGACAAGCTGTCCCGTGATCTCGGGTCTCAGGATAAAGTTCAAAAAAAGCTCGGCCTCGTACTTGTGAGGACTATTGGCCGGAATGACAAAGTTGTCGCCCCACAGAATGGTGCCATCCTCTGGCAGCACGTAGATGATGGCTGCATTCTCCTCTTGGCCCACCTGGGCGTCGTAGGCCCAGCCCAAAGAGAGCAATGCCTCACCCTCTGCCAGGTGGTAGGCCGAGGTATCCTCTATTGACAACCAGGTAGCGTTCGGTTTGAGTTCGACCAATCTTTCCAACGCCTCTTCCAGTTCATCCGGGTTCTCTGAATTGATCGAATATCCCAGAGACTTGAGCGCCGCGCCCAGCGTGTAGCGAGGAATAAGCCAGCCCACAACCTTGCCAGCGTAGCGCGGGTCCCACATGTCCGACCAACTGGTGACCGGGTCTTCAACCATATCACTGCGGACAATCAACCCAGTAGTCCCCCAACTGTATGGGATGGTGTGTTTGTTGCCCGGATCGTAGGCCAAATCGCGAAAGTTGGCCGAGATATGGCTAAAGTTGGGCACATTCCGGTAGTCGATCTTGGCCAACAGGTTTGCATCAACCAAAGAGGGGATGTATTCATTTTCGAGGACGACCAGATCGTATTCCTCACCGGCCCGGATATTCTCCACGGCCTCCTCAGGCGTCTCATAGACCACATACGTAACCTTGATGCCATATTCCTCTTCAAAATCGTCAAAGAGAGTCTCGATCAGATCACCGGACCAGTCGTAGAAGATCAACTCCTCTGCCAGTGGCGCCGGGGTAGGAGTCAGGGGTTGGCCGAGACCGCTACAGGCTGTCAACAGGATCAGCGCCAGAGCAGCACCCAGCAGCGCAAGCAGAGAGACGCACCTCGCCGTCCAGCGCCGTATCACGATCTTGTAGCTAGAGCTGTGCATTTTGCGATTCCCTTTTTGCGACCAGCCCAACCAAATGGAGTATCTGTCCAAAAAACAGGGCATGGCCCGGTTCAGACCTGAGCGTCATCCTCGTCCGTCGCCATACGAATAACTACCTTGTTCAGTCCAAACGCCTGGTACAACTCGTCCGCTGCCGTCTCCAGAACCCTTTGGACATCCAGTGATTCGCGCATACGTGATGTGACCTGGCTGACCAGCCTGTCTCGCACGGCAAGGCGCTGGGTGTCCTCATACAAGCGAGCGCTCTCCAGTGCTACACCCAACTGTTCGGTCAAAGCCTCCATCATGGCTACATCTGTTGCCGTCCACGCATCCGATCCGCTTGGCTTGCGCGCGTCGATCACGCCGATGACCTGTCCGCCCGCCCTGATAGGTATGGCCAGGCTTGCTGCATCGCCCCCTCCGCGAGCCGTCTTGCCGGTCCGGAGGGCGAGCTCCATCTCTGGATGCCACACCTCCCCATCGGCGGTGGCTCCCTGCTTGTTGTGCAACAAGCCCAGCTCTGGCCGTGCACTTAGCAGATCTCCCCAGGCTTCACGGCTCAATTGACCGTAGGCCTGTCTCTCTGCCTCCAGGCTCTCCTGGGCTTGCTGCAGAAGCCGCGCATTGTCGATGGCCAGAGCCACCTGGTCGGCCAACGTCTGCAAGACTTGTATATCCTCCTGGCCAAAGGCTCCCGGTTGGACGCTCTGTACGTCGAGCACGCCGATCATCTCCCCTCGCGCCCGCAACGGCAGAGCCATCTCCGACCGCGTATCTGGCAGGTCTGGATTGTCAAAGTACACCGCATCCTCGCCCACGTCCAACGCAATGCGTGGCTGACCCTGTTGGGCGACATGGCCCACGATGCCGACCCCAAGGCCCAGCCTGTGGCCCTGAACCAGCATCCGCTGCCCTCCCTCACTGGAAGCCGCCTGCAACACGGCCCACTCACCTGCTGGATCCAGCAAAAAGATCCCAGCGTGGTAATAGTCAAACCGTTCACTGAGCAGGGTCACCACCCTAGGTAGCAGCTCTTCCAGGTTCAAGACCGACGCTGCATCTCGTGCGACTTCGGAGGTAGCCTCCAGGTAGCGGGCGCGGACGTCCAGGTGCTGCGTGCGCTCTTCTACCATCACCTCCAACCAGCCCTGTTGCCCCTCCAGCTCGTCCGCGTAGCGACGAGCCTCTGCCAGGGCTTCGTCAAGGTTGCGATTGGCAATGAACAAAAGTGTCGCGGTCATGAGAACATAGAGCGACATGGCGGCCCATCTGGCAAGCGGCAGGTTCGGGCTCATGGGAGGGGGGAGGAACCCATTGCTCTCTGCCCAGACCAGGGCCAATCCGGCCACGACGCTCAGCACGGCAAAGGCAAAGCCGCCAGAGCCTCCCAGCAACAGACCGGCCATGACGACAACCACGATATATCCAAACACTGCCACGCCATCCATGCCCCCGAAGGCAAGGGCCACAAGAGTCAGGAGAAGCCACGCCGTACTGAGGAAGACGATGCTGGCCAGTCGGACGTGACCGCGTCGCATCAGGAGAAATGCGATGAGACTAAGTGCAATGACAGTAGCGACAAAAGCCAGAGCATCTCGAGGATTGGGAAGCAGTAGCGTACTGATGCCATAGGCAAGCATGACCCCCATGAAGGCCCACAGTACGGCATTGAGTAGCCGTCCTACGCGAGTCTTGTCCTCATCGCCCTCAAAGACTGGTGCCGCAAAAAGCTGTCTGGTCCAGCCAAGCATTGCCATGCCCTTTCCTAGTTGTTGCTCGATCCATCGGCAGTCAGCCGAATTACGATCTCTTCCAGATCAAGTGCGCGTACCATCTCGCCGGCTGTGGTGTTGAGTACGGCCTCCACATCCAGTTGCTCGCGCATGCGGGCTGAAACTTCGGAAATCAAGTGCTCGCGGGCTGCGCGGACCTGGGCCTCCTCGAGCAAGCGCGCGCGTTCTATGGCCACCGCCGCCTGATCAACCAGGGTTTCGTACTGTCGGACCGACACGGCCGAGAAGGGGCCTGCCTCCTGGCGATAGATGCTGACAAAGCCGATGACCCGCTCGGCGGCCCGCAGCGGGATGTTGACAAAGCCCCGAGCGTCATATCCAGCCAGAAAGCTTTGGAGGCTCTCGGGCATCTGCAGATCCAGGGTGACATCGTTGATAGTCCAATAGCTGGTAACGATCTGCAATGGGATGGGAGAAGCACTGGCTGGGAACGTCGACCCAGCCGTCAATTGAGCTGCCTTGTGTCGGTTCCAGTCCCCTAGGAAGCTGACACCGTCGATCTCCCCACCCGGCAGGAAGTTCAGCCGAGCCACAACACACCCATCGGCCTCCGTCTCGGCTATAGAGTCGATGACGACCTGAGAAATGTCTTCCGTTGTAATCGCTGAAGCCAAACGGCGGCTGACACGGTAGAGCGGACTGGTCGCCTCTAACACCTCTGCTTCCTGGGAAAACTTGTGGGCGTTGTCCACTGCAACGGCTACCTGATCGGCCACCAATTGGAGAACCGCGATGTCGCTTTCCGAAAAGGCAGATGGCAAGCTTGACTGCACATCCAGAGCACCCAGCACACGCTCACCCACCAACAAGGGGAGGGCCATTTCGGATCGAGTATCGGGCAGTAGAGGGTTATCAAATCGGTTCGGCTCGTCACCCACATCCAGCGCAATGCGAGCTTGCCGCTTGATGCAAGCTGCTCCTACCATGGAGACACCATCGACCTCTAGCCTGTGACCCTCTTTCCTCATGGTGCGACCTGCATCGCCGGTCCCGGCTGCCAAGACGGCGGATGTCCCTCTTTCGTCCAGCAGAAAGAGGCCGGCGTAGTACAGGTCAAAGCGATCCTGTACCAACTCTACCACCTGGCGAACCAAGGTGTCCAGATCCAGGATCGAGGCCGCCGCCCTGCCCACTTCGGCAGCCGTGGCCAGTTGAACGGCCTGGCGCTCGAGGTCCCGCGTGCGGTCAAAAACCACGACTTCCAAGAGTTCCCTCTGCCTCTCCATCTCGGCTGCAGAATAGCGGGCACGCTCCAACGCCGCCCGAACTCCACGGGTGGCAAGATAGACCATGGCGACCGTTACGGCTAGGTTTGCAGTCAGGTTTATCCAAGCAGGGCCCGGACCTGTGACCAGGACTGGTTCGGGAAGGAGGCTGTTGGCACTGGCGTAGAGCATGACCAGGGCAGCCACCATACTTAGTTCGGCAACCACAAGCGCTGCCCGCCCCCCCAACAACAGACCGGCAATGACAGTTGTGGTGACATAGCCCACGGCAAAGATGCTATTCACCCCACCCGAGAGGAGCATAAACAGGGAAAAGGAGATCCAGAGGCCAAAGAGGATCAAGCCGCTGGCCAGTTGCACATGACCACGCCTCATGAGAATCAACGAGAGCACAGCCAACAGCAGAATAAGGCCAGCCACCCTCAGGGCAACCTCTGGATGGGCAAACACAAAAGACGCCACAAGGACGGTCCCCAGCGCAGCCGTTATGGTGGCCAGCAAGAGGATCTCGAGCAAGCCGGCCACGCGGGTCTTGTCCTCGTCTCCCTCAAAAGCCGGTGCGGCCAGAATACGTTTAGCCCAGGTCACCATGGTCGTACCCTCAGTTCAGACTTGCTCCGCTCCAGTAGGTCTAAGGGGCAAGGTGAAGGTAAAGGTCGAGCCAACCGCCTCCACGCTATCCACCCAGATCTGTCCCCCCAGCCTTTCCACAACCCGTTTGCTGATCGCCAGCCCAAAGCCGGGTACGTCTCTGTCACCCTCCAGCTCGCCAAAACGTGCATCCGAAAAGACACGGTCCAACTCTTCCTTGGGGATGCCCATGCCGGTATCCCGTACGCTGATGGTGACCTGGCCGTCTTTGGAAGTGACGCTCAGGTGGATGCTGCCCCTATCGGTAAACTTGACCGCGTTGGCCAGCAAGGCCAGTATGACCTGGCGGACCCGCTGACCATCGGTGAAGACCGAGGGCAAGTTCTCCGGCACCTCCTCGTACAACTTGACGGCCTTGCCACGGGCTAGCGCGCGGGCAGTGGCCATGACCCCTTCGACGATCTCGGCCAGATCCACCTCGCCTGGTGAGAACGGCGCCACGCCCAGTTGAAGGTGCGAGAGATCCAGCATATCGTTGATCAGCCCTAGCAGTTGCCGGCCACTGTCGTAGATGGCCGACAGATCGGTGCGCTGCATCTCGTTCAACGGTCCGTCCAACTCCTTTAGCATCACCCGCGAAAATCCGATGATCGAGTTCAATGGTGTGCGCAGCGCGTGAGACATGTTGGTCAAGAATTGGGACTGAATCCGATCCAGTTCCCGCAGTCTCTCTACCGTCTCGCGCTCGACGGCGTAGGCGCGTGCGTTCTCAATGGCAATGCTGATCTGGTCAGCCAGGGACCGGTACACCTCCTTCTCATTCTCACCAAAGTCATCACGGCGAAGGCTCTGCAGGTCAAGCACACCCAGCATCCGATCCCGAACCCGCAACGGCAGTGCCATCTCGCAGGCTACAGGCGGCTGAAGCGTGGCGACCAGGCCGGCATCAGGATCCTGGCCTCCAAGATCGGCAGCGCGCATGACCCGGGGAACCCCTTCAGCCGCCACGAGATCGACCAACGTCGCCTCACCCACCTCCACCCTCTCGGACCAGGTGCGAGAGGGTTCGCCGCTCGCTTGGCCCTGCGACGTCGCCACCACAGCCCACTGACTGCTGTCGTCAACCAGGTAAATGGCCGTGTGGTGCAGCTCAAATGACCTGCCGATCAAACCGACAACGGTAGTCAGCAACGGTTCAAGATCGCGGATGGAGGTAGCCACGCGGGCTACCTCGGCGCTTGTGGCCAATTGTACCAGGTAATAGCCAGTTTGTCTATTGGCCTCCTCCAGTTGCATCGTTCGCTCGGCAACTTTGGCCTCGAGATCATTGTACAGGACGGTGAGCTCGGCTGCCATCCGGTTAAAGGCCCGGGCCAATATCCCAATCTCGTCTCTACGGACAATGGAGACCTGCTGATCGAGATCGCCGCGAGCCATGCGCGCGGCCGTTTCAGTAAGCTGCACAATGGGGCTTGTGACGCGCCGTGTGACGATGGCCGCTAGTGCTGAGGTGATGAGCGCCACGGCGAGCGCAGCTCCCACCACCATCGCGGTCAGCGTGTTGCCTGCGGCCAGTGCTTCAAGCTGAGACTGCTCTACTAGAATGCCAGCCTGCAAGCTGGGACTCCAGCGGTAGACACCAAACACTGGACTGCCGTCCAAACTTGTGTAGGCCCCAGAACCACTCTGTCCCTGTAAGGTTTCGACGATACTCTGAACGGGGCCGCCCTGTGCCTCAGAAGATAGCATCACCAACCCGTCTCCCGATAGCTGCCACCCATCACGGGTCACCAAGCTGGCATACCGACCCTCTTCTGGGCTGTCGTAGGCAGTGATGATCTGCTGCAGCGACTCCCAACTGAGAAAGCCGACGAGCCTCCGGTCAGCCCAGTCGTAACCGATGGCTAGAAGTGGCTGACCGCCTGGTTCTTGCGGGGGCACAACGACCAGCCTGCTATCACCCATTGCTACGGGCCCGGGAATCTGCCCTCGGGTCAGGGCAGGATCGGTGCTGGCCAGTAGCTCTCCGCTGCTCGCACTAACCAGGCCCAAGGCCGTCAGTGCCGGATCCTCAGCCAGGAACAACGCCAACTGGGTGGCCAAATCGGCGTCCTCGTCATGGGCACGAGCCATGAGAGCTAGTTGATGCTCATAGCCATCAACCCAGTCTAACAGGTGAGCTTCCTTCAAAGCAGCCATGGTTTCCAGGGAAGTCACTAGCTTTTGGCGCGTATCACGCTGGATCTGATTGTATGTGAGTACGGCCAGAAGGCTTAGAGGGACGATGGTCAAGAGCAGAAAGGCAATCAGCAGCGTCTTGCCTAGCCCGCCCCGCATGCCGATCGTCGGGACGACTCGAGGCGTAGATTGGGAGGAACTGCTTGCTCTTGTCGTATCTATGGCTCGCTGTGCCATCGATCTCCTAACCTAGATCCCACACCGATTCTCCATCAAGGATGCGCCGGATCTGGTCAGGGAAGAGATCCACATTGATAGGCTTGGCCAGGAAACCATCAAAACCGGCAGTCTGGGCGCGGGCCAGGTTTGAACTGGTGATATCCGCAGTGACTGCCACTATCCGTGTATCACGAAAGTGTTCGTCGGCCCGGAGGCGCGTTAGCACCTCGTAGCCATCCTCCTCAGGGAGGTGGATGTCCAATAAGATCAGATCCACGTGGGGCATGGCATCCTGTGCAAACTCCAGAACGTGCCATCCTGACTGCTTCCATTCTGCTTGCTTCACCCCCATGAAGGATAACAGCCGGGCGAGCAAGGCATAATTGCGCACGTTGTCCTCGACGATGAGAACACGAACATCCTTTAGCTCACGGTCCATGGCGTTGCTCAATTCATCTCCTGGCAGCAGGCTAGCGGACTGGGCTGGTGGGAAACCTGCCTCGCACACAGAAAACGGTCCGTCACAAGCCCATGAAAGCAGCCGTTTGTGCCGGCAGGAGATCCACGTCAATCGGTTTTTGAATATAGCCGGAACACCCAGCTTCCAGCGTTCTTTCCCGGTCGCCCTTCATCACGTTGGCCGTCACGGCAACGATGGGCACAGAGCCAAGCTCTGGCATTGCCCTCAGCCGGGCCGTCACCTCCAGGCCATCCATGTCAGGCATATTGATGTCTACCAAGATCAACAGAGGCCGCTCGGTCTGCGCCACTGTGATGCCTTCCAGACCGCTCTCAGCCTCTATCACCCGGTATCCTTCAGCCTCCAGCACTCGCTTGACCAGGACTCGGCTTGGGAGATCATCCTCAATGTACAGAATCGTCTTCGAGTCGCCCCTTCTAACCATTTTAGATAATTTATTATCTGTTACAATCTATGAGAAGCATACACTTGGTGTTAATTGGAAACATTATAGCAGAAAACGAATAGCTTGTCTATAGGACCATAGGCATAAAAGGGAGGTACCGAAAGTACTACATAGATACTAATCCCTAATTCACAATCCTAGCGCCGACGGCCACTCGATACCTATGCAGACTCCTCCAACTTACACGGCCATTCACCCTCAAAGCGCTGCTTCCTAGGCAGAAGAGTCTTTTGCTCTCCCCTCACCTTTGAGGTATAATCAGATGGGGCGCCACCATCGACCTCAAACAACGAGTGCTATCCGTACGATGCGAGAAGAGTCAGGTGGTAGAACCCCAGTGAGTAGTCCGGGTTATGGACAAAGTCGCACGCGTGCTCAGCAGATCCAGCTCCCGCCGTTGGAAGAGTGACACGAATCCTTGACGACATGCTTGTGGATCTGGCAAGCTGGTTGGTGACTGAGGAAGACCAACCAGCAGCCCCTAGTCATCACCAGTGATGCTTTTGGATAGGGAGGTAACAATGAGTTATCAACAGGCATCAAACCCGGCTCTAGTCATCCGCCATACAGGCCAGGTCTTTCCGTTGCCCCAGACCCCGGTCACTATCGGCCGGCAGTCCGGCAACACCATCGTCCTTGCAGATCCCCAGGCATCCCGCCGGCACGCGACGATCTCGTGGCAGGCGGGGACACACGTCGTCCAGGACCTGGGCAGCGCCAACGGGACGTACGTCAATGATCAGCGCATCACCGGTCCCGTACCTTTGCGTGATGGTGATTCCCTCCGCATAGGCAACACCCTCTTTGACGTGCAGTTGCCGCCGATGGCGGCAACTTACGATCAAACAATGGCCGCCGCTGCAGCACCGGCCGCCTATCCCCAGGAGACCAAAAAGCGCTCCGCCTTGCCCATCATCATGGCTCTGCTACTGGGTGCCATCGTGGTCGTGGGGTTGGCCATCGTCGTCATCCTGCTGCTTTCTGGAGGAAGGGGGAGCACGCCCACAGTGGCTATCCAGTCTCCCGCCCAAGGGGCGGAGATCAGTACCGGAATCGAGATCATGCTGCAGGCCACAGCCACCGGCGCACGGGACATCACTCGTCTGGAGCTGTTGGTGAATGACCTCGTCGTAGGCATAGCCACCAGCCCCGATCCGGCGGGAGCCAGTTCCCTTACCGCTACCCAGATGTGGAGGTTCGAGCAGGCAGGCCCCCAGGTCATCCTGGCCGTTGCTTACACCGCCCGCGACCCGGAGGGCGTGTCGACCTCGGTCGAGGTGAACGTCGTGGATGCGCCGGGCCCGATAACGCCCACGGTGACATCCACGCCCGATCCGGCACTCCTACCCGACCTTCTCGTCTCGGATCTCAAGATCGAACTCGAGACCGGAGGCGCCTGTGACTTCACGTCAACGGTGCTGGGCGTACGGGTGGCGATCCGTAACAATGGTGGAGGAGATGCGGGTCCGTTTGTGGTGGACGTGAATGGGGCTCAGCAGACAGTCGCCGGGCTCCTTGCCGGGCAGACGACCTCGCTGTGGTTCCCTGGCTATGCCCCCTCGGGTGAGACCCGGGTCATCGTGGATGCCACGA
>JASFHU010000099.1:0-9929 GCA_050123055.1 Anaerolineae bacterium | reverse complement strand
CGAAGATCTTGCCCGCCAGTTGCACTATGCCCGCGCCCTGATCATCGTCTCGCCCGGCCTGGACTGGACGCCCGATGAGATCCAACAGGTGCAGCGCTTTGTGGACAAGGGCGGTCGGCTGTTGCTGGTGACCGATCCCACCCGCTTTGACGTCATCTATGACGAATGGGATATCTACGTCGGGCTCGACCACGATGCACCCCACCTGAACGACCTGGCTGCCCACTTTGGCTTGGTGTTTCAGTCAGACTATTTGTACAATACCGTCGAGAATGAGGGGAATTTCCGCAACATCAGGCTGACCGACTTTGCCGACCACCCGCTGACCGAAGGACTGGATAGGATCGTCTTTTTTGCCGCTCACTCCATCGTATCTGAGGAACCCGCCCTGATCTCTGCCGGTGGCGAGACCCACTCCAGTACCAGCGAACGGGTCGGGGATCTGCCTGTGGGCCTGTTGGCAGCCGATGGCGCTGTGCTGGCCCTGGGCGACCTGACCTTCATGACCGAGCCCTACAACGCGGTCTATGACAACGACCGCTTCATCGCCCACATCGCCGACTTTCTCAGTCAAGGTCAGCGTCAGTACGAGTTGGCCGACTTTCCACACTTTTTTGACGACCAAGTAGACCTGGTCTACGCCGGCAGCCCGTTGCTGGGTAGCAAGCTGGTCAAGGGGGGCAGCGACCTCCAAGCCCTCTTTGACCAGAAAGGCAAGTTCCTGAGCGTCCGCGCCGGAGAGGATGATACCCAAGACACCCTCTTTCTTGGCCTGTACGAGCAGGCTGAGGATGTCCAATCCTACCTCGAGGCTGCTCAGGTGACCCTGCTGATCACTCAGACCAAGTCGGTAACCGGTACTATGCCCACTACGCCGACCCTGGAATCCGAGACCGAAGCCACAGAGGAGCGTCCGGCGGAGGACCGATCCCCAACAGCGGGCACCAACCGGATCGTCGTCGAGCGATTGGGTGAAATGGCCATCGCCGGGACCTCGCTACTGCTGCAACAAACTGAGCCAGGCCGCGAGGTCATGGTTGTCCTTGTGAATAGCGAAGAGGGTCTAGAGAGCGTCCTCAGTCGCTTGACTGGAGGCGATCTGGCCGGTTGCCTGCTACACGAGACCCGGACGACCAGCACCAGTCGCCTGGCCCTGTGTCCCACCGGCGAGGCCACTTCAGAGAAAGAGGATACCCTTCCTACAGAACCTCCCACTGACGAGGCGCCGTCGCCTGATGAGGAATTACCAACCGACGAGTCGCCAGACGAAGGCACATCCCCACCCCCTGAGGGTGGGTACCTGGGGAGCATCCTTGTCGTCGCCCTGGATGATGGAGAGAGCCGGTATGAGGGCATAACCAGCGCCGACGAATATGCGGCCATACTGGAGTTGGACTACGAGCTTGCAGTATGGAGTACGGCCCAGGACGGCCTGCCCGGCCTGTCAGCCCTGCTGGATTACGATCTCGTTGTCTGGACGTCGGGTGACTTTGTGGTTGGAACCAATCAACAGTACAGCGACCTGCTGTTTACCCTGATGTTGGAAGGTGTGCCGGTGATCATGTCTGGCGCTTATGCTGGGGACACCGAAACAGAGGCAATTCAGCGCGACATCCAGGTGATAGATCCCGCACACCCGCTGACCGAGGGCTTTGAAGCCGACGAAGTGATCGATTTCGTGAGCTCGCCATCGGGGCAGGAGTATGAGATCGGAGTGCTGGAGGATTATGAGGACGATGAGAGCACCATCGCCTTTGTCCGTGGGCCTGCCAGTGAGGAAAGCGGCCTCCCCTCCATCTTTGCCATGGGCGATGGGCTCAGCGAGTTCCGCTTTGTCTTCATTGGCTTGCCCCTCTATCTGCTGCCCCAGGGCGCCCAAGAGCAGCTTGTGCTGAACGCCGTATCCTGGCTGCTGGGTCCCCTCGGGTGAGCGGAGGATAGATGTCACACAAGATTCTGGTCGTTGACCGAAACCAAGCCTTTGCCACCATGCTCGAGCGGATGCTGGAAGCCGATGGGGGTTACGAGGTTCAAGTAGCCCCTAGCGGCAGCGATGCCCTGGCTCTCCTTGGTCGAACAGACTTTGATCTCACCATCGTCGACATGGACCTGGATGCGGAGGACATGGGCTATCACGACCTGATCGTGAGCGTGAGGCAATCCGAGCCTGCGATGCGCTTGGTGCTGATCCCATTGATGGGCAGCGATCTGCCGCCCGAAGCCCTGCAGATGGACATTCAGGGGGTCCTGTCCAAGCCCTTCTTTGCCGAAGATCTCCTGCCCGATATCCGGGCCGCCCTGTCCAGGCAGGTCAGCTTGCGCCCCCCGCCGCCCGTCGAGCCGCCCCCTCCCATGCCAGCCCAGCAAGCTGCACCCGATGTCCAGCCTGCTCTCTCGGAACTGGCCCGCGAGCTAAACGCCCAGGCCGCCCTCCTCCTTTCCACGGCCGGCGACGATGTACAGGTTCTCGCTCACGTCAGCACCCTGGCGAGCTCCAAGGTCGACAGGCTGGCAGACTTGGGCATGGTCATCGTCCGCTCTGCCCAGGCAACGGCCCAATTTCTTGGCCAGCCCGACGGACCCTTTGAGCACCACATGTTCGAAAGTGACTCGCTAAAACTCTACATGATGGTTCTCCGCGATGACCAGTTGTTGCTGGTGGTCACGCCCCATACCACGCGTCTGGGCACCATCCGCCATAACCTCCGGCGTGCGGCCCGCGCCCTGACCACCCACTCTTGGCCGTAGAATGTTTTCACTCGGTTGCAGTCTATAACTATCTATTACATTATCAGACAAATTTTTCTTGCTGATACCTGGGCTTTTCTTACGTTGACGTAAGATTGCTTAAAATATCTGGCCCACCAAATCTTAAGATTAGGGGCTTTGGAGGAGAGACGGGATACTACAGGTTGAGGACCGTGGACTCGTAGCCCCTAGATATAGATCGTTACCCCTTTTGCACCAACAGCTATCGGTGCTTGTCCGCGAAAAAAACGCTTGCGCGTTCGGCTGTCTTTTGTTACAATAGGCGACGGCCGTAGAACAGGCAAATGATGAACCAATATGGTCATCGGCAGTCAACTCCGTGAGTCTGAATCATCTATGCAGTGACCCTGGCCCAGGGCCACGGGTCTGACCTACCAAACGACACCTGGGTTCCTGCCTCGACTTCAGCCTTTACCTCACGGCCAAAACGCTCGGCAGGTAAGAGCGAAACCCGGTAAACTTGATACGCTATGTGGCGGGGAGCAGGCAATCCGCGGCGTTTTCTGGGGGACGCCTTCTCTGGAATAAGGTCCTGCGTCCATCTAGGCAACAAACTCAAAACACCAGTTGAGGCATTTGTGGGTTCAACCGACACGACAGACCAGACATCGGATCGTTCAATTGACAGCGCCCAGAGGCTCTGGAAGACCACTCTGGGAGAACTGCAGCTCCAGATGACCAGGGCAACCTTTGACACCTGGCTGCGTGGCAGCCGCGTGGTTGCCCACAAAGAGGGCACCTTTACCATCTATGTGAAGCATGCCTACGCTGTAGACTGGCTCCAGAATCGTTTGCAGCCTTTGATCAGGCGCACGATCCAACGGCATGCAGGCCCTGAGGCCGACGTGGTGTTTACAGCCCGCGCCCCGGAACGTGAGGAGCACTTGGTGCTCGTACCCGAAACTGTGCCCGAGCCGGACCCAATCGCCAGATCCGGGAAACCGGCCACCGCGAATGGTCAGCCTTCCTCAGAGCTGAACTCCCGCTATACCTTTGATAGCTTTGTCGTGGGAGCCAACAATCGCCTGGCCCACGCAGCCTGCCTGGCCGTCAGCGAGAGCCCCGGCCAGGCCTACAACCCACTCTTTATCTATGGCGGCGTAGGCCTGGGCAAAACCCATCTCCTCCACGCTCTGGGTCATGCAGCCCAAACTCAGGGAAAATCGATACTCTATGTGTCCTCCGAGTGGTTCACCAACGATCTCATCAAGGCCATTCGGGGCCAAAAGACCGAAGACTTTCGTATCAAGTATCGCAACAACGATGTGCTGCTTGTGGACGACATCCAGTTCATCGCCGGTAAGGAGCGTACCCAGGAGGAGTTTTTCCATACCTTTAACACGCTACATGGTTCGGGCAAGCAGGTCGTCGTCTCCTGCGACCGGCCGCCCAAGTCACTGGTCGCCTTGGAGGATCGGCTGCGCTCGCGCTTTGGCTGGGGATTGATCGCCGATGTACAGCCCCCCGACTATGAGACGCGCATCGCCATCCTGCGGGCCAAGGCCGAGGGATGTCTGATTCAGGTGCCCGACGAGGTCCTGGCCTACATCGCTCGCAAAATTCCCAGCAACATCCGCGAGTTAGAGGGCGCGTTGAACCGCGTCCTGGCTCACGCCGACCTGATGCACACACCCCTGAATCTGGAGACGGCCCAGGCGGCCCTGGACAATATCTTGGCCTACTCGGTAGATCTATCGCCCGAGCAGATCGTCTCCGCCGTGGCCCAGCACTACAAACTCTCGGAGGAGCAGTTGACGGGCCGGAGCCGGGCACGGGCGGTGTCGGCCCCCCGCCAGTTGGCCATGTTCCTCATACGCCAGGAGACCAACACGTCGCTACCCCGGATCGGCCAGATCCTGGGCGGCCGCGACCACACTACCATCCTCCACGGCTGCGAGAAGATCGGCGCTCAGATCGAGACCGATGAACAGCTCCGCCGCGACTGGCTGACCATCAAGCAGATGTTGTCGGAGGGGATAGGAGCTCATTAGCAACCAAGCGTAGATCTTTAGCCGCCTGGAGCCCTCGTCGCCTAATCGCCGCGAACCAGCGGTCACTTTGCTCGTTCATGGGCGCTCGCGGGCCTACACGAGAAGACCCCGCCACAATCGGCGGGGTCTGGATTTGTCCTTCATCCCGGCTGCCCGGAGAGGCATCTCACGGTTGGCCACTCACCCTCTCAACCCTCCAAAGCCTCCAAACGGGTCTGCAGCCGCGCCTGGCGCTCCTGCTGCTCCGCCAGCCGATCCCGTTGCTGCTGCACCACGTGCGGCGGCGCCTTGGAAGTAAAGTTATCGTTGGACAGCATCGCCTCGGCCCGCTGGATCTCTCCCTCTGCCTCGTCTATCGCCTTGCGCAACCGGGCAGTCTCCTGTTCTAGATCCACCAGGCCGGCCAGCGGGAGATAGGCCTCCACGCCCCCGGCGGCAACCAGGGCCACAGCTTTCTGCGGTTTCTCCTCCAGTGCCTTGACCAGTGTCAGTTGACCGTCATCCACCTTGCCCAGAAAAGTGAGCAATCCCCGCTGTGCTTCCAGCATCCCCAGCTTGTCGCCACCGGCCACCACAGCCGGGACCTTTCTGCCGGGCGTCACGTCGAACTCGGCGCGGGCGTTCCGGATCTGGCGGATCAGATCCATGAGCAACTCCATATCCTCCTCGGCCGCGTCATTGAGTTGCGCCTCGTCCGCTTGGGGCCAGGCGGTGATCATCAGCGACTCGCCCCAGCAGTCGCCTCTGGGCCAGGCAGCCTTCAGGTGCTGCCAGATCTCCTCGGTGACAAAGGGCATGAACGGATGCAACAGCCGGAGGGCTTGTTCGAGCACCGACACCAGGGTGGCCTGAGCGGTGGACCGCGCCGCCATGTCGCTGCCATAGAGGCGGGTTTTACAGGCCTCGATGTACCAGTCGCAGAACTCGCTCCACAGGAAATCATAGATCCGCCGCCCAGCCTCGCCATACTGGTGGCTGTCAAACAGGCGCGTCACCTCGGCGGTGAGATGGTTCAGGCGGCTCAAGATCCAGCCGTCGGGCAGCGACAGTTCGGTGAACGGGCCATCGGGCACAGCTTTCTCCAGGTTGGTGACGACGAACCGTGCCGCGTTCCAGATCTTGTTGGCAAAGTTCCGGGCCCCCTCCAACCGGCGTGGGTCCAGATTCATGTCGGTCCCCGGCATCGAGCTGGTCAGCAATGTGTAGCGCAGGGCATCGGCGCCGATCCGGTCGATGATGTTCAGCGGATCGTACTCGTCAACGTTCTCCATCGACTTGCTGATCTTTCTACCCTTCTCATTCCTGATAATCCCATGAAGATAGACCGTCTCGTACGGGGACTTGCCCGTCATCTCGACGCCCAGCATCATCTCCCGGGCGACCCAGAAGAAGAGGATATCGTACCCCGTCTCGCGCATGTCGGTGGGATAAAAGCGCCGCAAGTCGGCCGTATCATCCGGCCAGCCCAGCGTGCTGAACGGCCACAGCCCCGAGCTGAACCAGGTATCCAGCACGTCAGGGTCCTGGTGGATCTTGGTGCTACCGCACCGGGCACAGGCTTCGACGTCCCCCTTCTCTTCACTGCTGCTCAACGCCTGCCCGCAGGTCTGCTCGCCGCAGTCATCGCAGTACCACACCGGGATGCGGTGTCCCCACCACAGTTGGCGGCTGATGCACCAGGGCCGGATGTTCTCCATCCAATGGAAGAAGCGCCGCTCCTCCCGTTCGGGAATGATGTGCGTCTCACCATTCCGCACCGCATCCATCGCCGCCTCGGCCAGGGGCTTCACGTTGCAGAACCACTGCGTGCTGATGCGCGGCTCGATGATCGTGTCACACCGCTCGCAGTGGGCCACGGCATGGTGATAGGGTTCGATCTTGAGCAGCAGACCCTCCGTCTCAAAATCGCGCACGATTGCCTCGCGGCACTCGAACCGATCCATGCCCTCGTAGGGGCCGGCCAGCTCGTTCATCATCGCCGTATCGGTGAGCACCGTAGGCGCTTCCAGCTTGTGGCGCAGGCCCATCTCATAGTCGTTGGGGTCGTGGGCCGGCGTCACCTTGACCGCGCCAGTGCCAAACTCGGGATCCACCAGCTCATCGGTGATGATCGGGATGCGCCGCTCGATAGCGGGCAGCACGGCCGTCCGCCCCACAAACTTGCCAAAGCGTTCGTGAGCCTCGTGGGTGGCCACGGCGGTGTCGCCCAGGATCGTCTCCGGACGGGTCGTCGCCATCTCGACAAAGTCGGTCGCCCCATCAGCCCACTTGCTGCTGCCCCACGGATGCACCGGTCCGGCCCAGTTGTCGCTGACGATGGGATAGCGGATGGTCCACAGGTGGGCATCGTGCTCCTCGGGTATCGCCTCCAGGTCAGAGATGGCGCTCTCGCAGCGAGGGCACCAGTTCACCAGGTAGGCGCCCCGGTAGATTAGCCCCTTGTTGTACAGCCGGACAAAGGCATTCCGCACCGCGCGGCTCAGCCCCTCATCCAGTGTAAAACGGTCCCTCTCCCAATCACAGCTCACCCCCAGCCGCTTGTGCTGCTCAGTGATCCGCGCCAGGTAGACCTCTTTCCATTCCCACACCTTCTCCACAAACTTGTCACGGCCCAAGTCAAAGCGCGAGATGCCTTCCTTTCCCAGCTCTCGCTCCACCACGTTTTGGGTGGCGATCCCCGCGTGATCGGCGCCAGGCAGGAATAGGGTCTCGCGTCCCAGCATCCGGTAGTAACGTGTCATCAGGTCTTCGACCGCTGCCGTCAGGGCGTGGCCCAGGTGCAGCGCACCAGTGACGTTTGGCGGTGGCATCGTGATACACCATGCCGGCCCCTCGGCGTCAGCCAGCCCTTTTTCGATCATGGTCTCCGGCTTGAAATAACCCTGCGACTCCCACCACTCATATAACCGCTTCTCGGTGGTGTGGGGATCGTAGATCTTTTCCATCCCGGTCTTTTGTTTCTCGCTCATTTTCTGCCCATCCTTTCTCTCAGATTGGAGATGCTGTTGATAGATACCCGGCCAACATGAACGTCAACCTCGTCCACCACCATCACCTCCTCTCCGCTAGCAGGATGAGCCCCCATACACGGCATGATCAAGTTCATCCTCTTCTCCTAAAAGCTCTCTAGCTACAGCTTCTGGGCAATGATGATCAACCGCTTGCTGTAGAGGCCAAAATCCTGGCCATCGAAATCCCCGTAAAACTCTATCGGGGCCAGTCCTGCCCTCGCCAACATGCCCGCCAACTCTGGCGCGGTGTAGTGCCGTACCGAATGCTTCAGGCTCTCCCACCGGGCGCCCTCTGCCCAGGTAAAGGTCATCGAAAAGCGGCAAGTGATCGGGTCAAAGTCGGTCTCCTCCAGGATCACCGCCCGTCCATGACGGCGCCACCCATTGGGCCACAGATGCAGCAGGTAATAGTCCCGGTTCGACACATCCACGAAAAACAGCCCCCCAGGCTTGAGTGCCCTGCTGACCTGGTGGAGCACCTCCTGGTTCTCTGCCTCGTCCTCAAAGTAGCCGAACGCGGTGAATAGATTCACACAGGCGTCAAATTTCCCCTCCCACGGCAGTCGTCGCATATCGCCGCGTACCCATTCCACCTCAACCCCGGCCTCTTCCGCCGCCTGCCGCGCCTGTCCCAACAAATAGTCCGACAGATCGAATCCCGTCACCTGAAATCCTGCCCGGGCCAGGGGCACCGCGTGGCGGCCCTGGCCGCAGCACAGGTCCAGGATCCGGTCCCCTGGCTCGAGATCCAATAGCGCCATCACACCAGCCACTTCCTGGGCCGTTCGCTCCGGCGTCAGGATCGTCCCAAACATTCGCAAGTACAGCTCGTTGAAATAGACTTCCCACCAGGGCATCATCCTGCTCCGACGTAATCTGCCGTATACTGCGTGGCCGCCCCCAAGTGGGAACACGCTCACGCAAAACGCCAAAACCCCCTTCATCCACAAGGACGAAAGGGGTTCATCTTTCGCGGTACCACCTTGCTTGGCAGAGACCTGCTCCTCGCAACCGGCCTCTGCCCGCTCGTGAGCGCTAACGGGCTTACCCGGGTTGACCTACCGCGTTCAAAAACTTAACTTGCGCTATCAGTCAACCAACTCCCAGGCGACCTTCGGCGGATGGCTGCTGTGGAAGGCTTGCAGCCGGTGACCTTCCTCTCTGCCCCGCACATGCGCCCGCATGTACGGCTGCATCGGCACCCGATGCACGCTCACCAGGGCCCGTCCGCCTACTCCTCCTGTTCACCGTCGTTTAACGATGGAGGGCACTCCCGGCGCCATAGTGCTGGGCTGCCCTCATCCAGTTGTTTATTGAGCTCCGTCACGGAAACCCGGTCTGCAGTCGGCAGCAGACTGTTGGCGGCATTATACACGATTTCCACCCATCTGTCAAGTAGGTTTGACAGATGCCAGGCGATGGAGTATAATCGCTCTGTTTGTCCTAAGTCGCTATCCCGATCAAGACTCCGAGCTACGAACCACCGGGAGGCTATGTCTAGAGAGTATGCGATCCAGAAATATTGTTCTGCTAATCCTAATCATCATTCTGGCCGCCATCGCCCTTTACATCGTGGTGCCCAACAGCCCGGGCCTGCACATCGCACTGGGCCCCATCGATATCCAGCGCGATTTCGAGATCAAGCAGGGATTGGACCTGCAGGGCGGTGTCCAGGTACTCCTGGAGGCCGACCTGGACCCTGGTCAGGAACTTGAGCCCGGCTCATTGGACGTTGCTGCCACGATCATCGGAAACCGCGTCAACGCCTTGGGGGTGGTCGAGCCCTTGGTGCAGACCCAGGGTGAGCGGCGCATCATCGTCGAATTGCCTGGCGTCGAAGACTCCGATCAGGCCATCGCCACTATCAAAGAGACAGGTCTGTTGGAGTTCATCGACGCTGGAGACGATTTCCTCCAGCCCGGCAGCATCGTGCAGACCACCTACCCCTTGCTCGAGTCGGAAGGCGCCGAGACCCGCGCTGTGGCGCCCGGCGAGATCCTCCCTCCCGGTGATGCCATCACCGGTACCCAGTCGCTGACTATGGGACTGGAGATCGAACCGCCGCCTTCTGTTCTCACTCCGACCGAGGAGACAGTCGAAGGTAGCGCGCTCCCCAGTGGGCCCGTCGTCACCGATCGCGTTTACGCCACCATCCTCA
>JASFHU010000098.1:0-10023 GCA_050123055.1 Anaerolineae bacterium | reverse complement strand
AGACAGAGGTGCATCGGCGTGATCATGATGCCCACATAGCCCCCGGCGTAGGCCAGGAGCCCGTAGCCACTGCCCACCAGATCGGGGCCGCACAGGGGAAAGACAATGGGGAAGCCAATGGCAAAGGCGGCCACGGCCAGCCCGGTCAGCAGCCCGGCGATCAGGGGCACGGAAAAGACGATCAGTGGCAGTGGAATGCCCAGGCCCGCCAGCGCCTGCGAGACCGCTTCGATGGCGTGGCTGGACTCCAGAACGCGGCGAAAGATCATGGCCCCAAAGATGATGGGCACCGTGCCCACCGGCATCCGCCGGGCCAGGGCCGCCAGGCGACCGAGCCCGGGGCGATGGACGGCGATCAGCGCGGCGATGGTCACCAACAGCGACAGGATGAGGTCCACGCCCAGCACGATCGACAGCCCCAGCACCAGGAGGATGGGCCAGATGCTTCTGAACAGCAGGAGCAGCGTCTGGCTGCGACTTGGCGGTGTGTCAGCGCCGTCCTGGGCCCGTTGGATGCCCAACAGCCCCAAGAGAATGCCCCCGACTACGGTGGCCAGAAAGAGCGGCCATTGGGTCACCGTCAGCGCCTGGGGCGGCGCTCCCATCAGCCCTGCCGCCAGGACCAGGGAGGGGTAGAGGGGAAAGATGGTCTCCCAGGCGTGGCGGAACCAGTAGTTGACGTACGTCTGGCGCTCGCGGCTGATGCTGAGGCCCTGGCTGGCCTCCTGCACCATCGGCGCCGAGAACATGGCCCCGCCGACCATCGGCAGCAGGCCGATGAGACTGGGCAGCAGGGCCAGCAGCCAGCGCCGGTCGACAAAGAGGTCGCTCAGGGCGCGGATCAGGCCCTCCATCTGCAAGGAACTGCGCAGGATCTCGCCCAAGAAGGTGATCAGGACCACGATGGCCACCAGGCGCAGGGTGAGGGGATCGACCACCGCCCCCGCGACCTCTAGGATCAGCTCGCCGGGGGTCTGGCCGTAGAGCAGGCCGGTCAGCGCCGAGGCCAGCAGCAGCACCAGCCCCAGGTTCCAGCCGAGCCGGAGCAGGGCGATGATCAGGGCCAGGATGCCCAGCAGTTTCATCAGGTCGAGCATGTCACTGCCCGGCGCGTGGGGAAAGCGTACCCACCACACCTGCGGTGTGCCCGGGGACGCGTTCCAGTGCCGCGATGGCCACTTCGAGTTCCTCCGCCAGGGGATGCGGCCCCAGCCGCTGCCGCACCAGATCGGCCACACGCCGGTAGTACCACAGCGTCTCTGCCGGTCCGCGCTTGAATCGGCGCCAGATCGAGGGACCGTCGCGGCGCAGGGCCAGGGCCAGTGAGCGGGCGTTGTGCAGTGTATCGGCCGCCTTGACGGCCGCCGCCTCCCGGCTGGTGCCCTCGAGATGGGCCAGTGCCTCCCGCTTGCGATCCCCCCAGGGGCGCTCCTGGCCATCCTCCAGCTTCCGCTCGGTCAGCGCGGCCACCATCTCGGCGACGGCCGGGCCGAACCCGGCCTCGATCTCGGCCAGGGGCACGTCCTGATCCTCGACGACGTCGTGCAGCAGCCCGGCGATGGCCACGTCCTCCGAAAAGCCATGGCGCAGCAGGATGACCGACACGTGCATTACGTGCACCACGTAGGGCTCCCCCCCGGCCTTGCGCGTCTGGTCCTGGTGGGCGCTGGCGGCGAGGGCCAGGGCAGCTTCATAGCGTTCCGAGTAAGCTTCCATGCTCATGCTCCTATCATCTCCAAGGGCGGCACGTTCGCGTGCGGCGGCCATTATAGCACCGGCCGTGCGGTTCGGCAAGAATGTCACCAATTGCACCCTAGCCTGGTCCTTTGCCAGCCCTGCCGATCTATGGTACACTTTTGCCGGCGCGCCGCACTGGGGCGCCCTGCCTCGAGCAGGCCAGCGGTACGGCGCAGGATACTATACCATGTCGAAGCAATCGGAGCGCTTTGGATACCCCTTTACTGCCAGCACGGTCCTGGCCCGCAGGCTGGTACCGTTGCTGCTGTTCACCATGGGCATCGGGCTGTTCCTGCTGGCCGGCCGCGAATACTATGCCTGGACACGGCCCTGGGCCGCCCTCTCCGCCGCAGCCCTGGGCCTGCTGTGCTGGCTACTGGCCGGTTACCTGTTCACACTCTTGCCCGAGGTTCGCGCTGGCGAGGACGGGCTGTGGGTGCGCCGTTGGGGGCTATTCTGGCGCTGCGTCCCGTGGGAGTCGGTGGCCGGTGTGCAGGAGACCGCCCGGGTGGACCTGCTGGGCTGGGTCGAGTCGTTCTATACCGTCTACCGCTGGCGGACGGTGGCCGGGCGGCGGCGCGTCCGGCGCGAATGGCACCGCAAACAGGTGCGCGCCTTTCGTTTTTCAGGCCATATTCGCAATTGCGATCGGCTGTTGGCGCGGATCGAGGAAAAATCAACTACAAACCTGGGCGATGAGAGTTGGGAAACGATGGCTCGTCAGCGCAATTGGCAAGGGGTGATCCGTCGGGTTCCTTGGGTGCATATCGCCCTCTTTATGAGCACCCTGACCGTTTACGTTCTGACCCTGATCCCTGGTGTCCTGGGGGGCGATGTCGGCGAGCTACAGTTTGTCCCCCATATCCTCGGCTTGGCCCACCCAACCGGCACCCCTTTCTACATCCTGCTGGGCAACCTATGGACAAGGCTGCCCCTTGGTGGTACGGTGGCCTGGCGGATGAATCTGCTGTCAGCCGTATCGGCCAGCCTGGCAGTGGTCATCGTGTACCATCACCTTCACTGGCGCACCCATCGGGTCATTCCCTCTCTTGCCGCGGCGATGACCCTGGCCTTTGGTTTCGTCTTCTGGGAACAGGCGACGATGGCCGACAAGTATGCTTTCAACGCGCTGCTGGTAGCCCTGGTGCTGCACCTGGCCCTGGTCTGGGGAAAGACGCGCTCGCCCACTAACCTCAACCTCTTGGTGTTTACCTATGGACTGAGCCTGACGCACCACCGTACCATGTTGCTCTTTGCCCCCACGCTGCTGGGGTATGTCTGGTGGCATGAGCGCGGCGCGCTGTGGCGTGATTGGCATCGTCTGCTTCGGCTGGCCGCACTTTTCCTGGCCCCCCTGCTCTTTTACCTCTACCTGCCCTGGGCCGAGTCGCGAAACCTGCCGCCAGGGACATGGCACCCGCAGACGTTGCGCGATTGGTACCATTACATCATGGATGCCGGCCAGCTCGGCTATCTCTACATCGATCCGGCTGACCTCCTCGAGAGGCTCCTGTTTTACGCCCAGACCTTGCAGCGTGATTTCACCTGGTTCGGTCTGTTGCTGGGAGGCGGCGGGTTCCTGTGGCAGTTCCACCGCCGTCCGGCTGATGCACTCTTTTTGCTGACCAACTTTGCGCTGCACGCCTTCCTGGCCGCCAATCACCACCTGCCCCGCCAATGGACTTTTTTCATTCCATCCTTTGTCGTCTTTACCCTGTGGATAGGGGAGGCATTGGGCGTGGTGTGGATGGGCATCGAACGGGCTCGGTCAAGGTGGAAAAGAGCCGGCGTGGCGCTGGCTGTGATCCTCGCCGTGGTGATGCTCGCCTTGCCACTGGCCCCCTTCAGACAACGGTACCGCCTCTACCGCGAGGTCCACCTTGGGGCAGGGGTGCTCGACGTGTGGCGACAACAACTGAAACAGGGGTATATGGGCGAACGGATGGGCCAGGCCATCGCCGGTGTAGAACAGGATGCCGTCATTGTCTCTGATTGGGAGCAGGCCACCCCCCTGTGGTACTACCAGCGGGTTGAGGGCTGGCGTCCCGACGTGGGCATCGTCTACCCCTTTGAGCAGCTGGAGGAAGCCGCTACCAGCGGGCGTCCACTGTATGTTACCCGCAACCATCCCGGGCTGGCCGGCCGCTGGCACCTGTCCTCCAGCGGCCCGCTGATCGCCCTCCGTTCCGAGCCGGCCTCCGAGCTGCCGCCCGGCGCGACCCAGCTTGGCATCCGGCTGGGCGATGCGTTCGAGCTGGCTGGCGTTGCTTATGGCGGGACCGCGTACCGGCCGGGCTCGGTGGTGCCCCTGACCATCTACTGGAAGGCACTCTCAATGCCCGCCCACGACTATTCGGTCTCGCTGCGCCTGTTCGATGCCGCGGGGCAGGAGGTGTTCATGCAGGACAGCCAGCACCCGGTGCTGGGTACCTATCCCACTTCCCTGTGGTCCGCCGGCGAGGTGGTGGGGGACTATTACGAGATCCAACTGTCGCCCGACCTGGGGCAAGGCACCTACCAGTGGGGCGCTATCCTTTACCGCTCCCTGCCCCAGGGGGGCTGGGAGAACCTGAAGGTTGCTGGCGGCGAGGGCGAGGTGGCTGTCGGGGGCTCGATCCAGGTGAAGGGACGATAGGAGACCAGGGGCTTCTGGGTACTGAATGCCCCGAGGAAGTCAGCGTATGCGTCCCTGGCCCCGGCTCAATTGCGGCTCTCATCTCCCTCATAATGGGGAGTTCAATGCGGCGCCCGAGCCCAGGACCAGCACCGCCGCTCAGGAATAGCGCTCGGTGGGCTGGTCGCCAAAGGACGAGATGCGGTAGTCGCGCCAGTGGACCTCGGGCCGGTGGGGGTTCCGCCAGCGCCACAGCAGGCCCACCGGGTAACCAAGCATCTTGGCCACGTCGCCCATGACGCGGATCACGGGCACCAGCAGCAATGCCACCAGGCGGTCCAGGAACCCATAGTCAGCCAACATCGGCCACAGGCGGCGGTAGGGCGTGGCGGTGTAGGCTGCGGCGCCGGCCAGTAGCCCTAGCAACCACCAGGGCGAGTGGAAAAGGGCCAGCGCCACCAGCAGCGGCCCGGCGGCCAGATAGGTCAGGTAGCGGATCAGGTGCCGGCTGCGCCATAGGTCGGCCTTGCCATCGCCGCGGGCGTACTGGTAGTACTGTTTGAAAAAGGCGCGCAGGTTGCCCCGCGGCCGAAAGTGGACCACCGCCTCCGGGACAAAGGGGAAGGGGCCATAGAGGTCCCGCAGGCGAAAGTCAAAGATCAGGTCCTCGCAATAGTCCAGCCATTCCGGATAGCCGCCCGATGCCTCCCAGGCCACTTTGCGAAAGGCCACCGACCGGCTGGAGGGCAGGAACGTCTGCCCATCGATCTCGGTCACGTCGGGCAGGACGGTGGCCCCCATGGCCGTCTCGAACGGCGTCTGGGGGTCGGCCACGAACCAGCCGGCGGTTGTGAACACAAAGCGATCGAGTTCCTGGTGCTCAAAGGCGGCCACCAGCTTTTCCAGCCAATCCCGCTCCAGGCGCACGCCGGCGTCCGTGGTGGCGATCACGTCGCCGGTGGCGGCATAGATGGCCGTGTTGCGCCCCTCCGAGATATTGGCGCCCGGCTTCTTGAGGATGCGCAGCGGAAGCCAGCCCGAGGCTGCCCAGGTGTTCAGGATGGTGGCCGTGCCATCGGTGGACCCGCCGTCGACGATCACCACCTCATCGGGCCGGCGGGTCTGGGCCTCCAGCGACCGCAGCAGCCGATCGATGGCTTCCTTTTCGTTCAATACCGTCACCACAACCGATACTTTCACCGGCTACTCCTCACTCGAGCTCGCGCACCCGACCCAGACCTGCCAGACCTGTCAGGTTTTCGGCACGAACTCTGGTTCGCCCTGACAGGTCTCTCGTCAGGTCTATTGTCGGGCTTTGCACCTGGTTGAGCCTCCAACTGGCGGTTGCATAAAAGGACAGAATATGCTATAATACCCCTAGGACTTGGGGTTTTCTGCTGAATCACCACAATATATTGGGGTCAGCTGGCCCGGGTTGGAGCCAGCCGCCCCGAGGGTACGAGCATGAAATGGAGACATTGGGCCATCCTCATCATCCTGGTGCTCCTGAACTATATCATCTTTAGCACCGCTTTCACCCAACTGGCCAAGCAGCGCCGTCCCCTTCCGCGGCCTCCGCGGACGTTGCCGCCTACCTTTGAAAGCATGGACCCCACGCCCATGGCCTGGATCGTTCTGCCCACCAACACGCCGCTCCCGACCAGGAGCCCCTTCACGGCCACGCCCACGGTGGCGGCCCCAGTCCCATCCGAGATCGCGCCCACCAACCAGATCCCGGCCGCCAGCGAGAGTCCGGCCACGGCGGTCCCGCCCAGCGCTACGGCCGTCGTGCCGACCGAGCCGCCAGCAACGGTCACCTCTGCACCGCCCACCACCGCCAATGCAACCATCCACAAGATCCGGCGTGGCGAGACCCTGTCCGAGATTGCCAGCAGGTACAACGTAACCGTCCAGGCGATCGTGCAGGCCAACAGCCTGGACAACCCCAATCGCATCGTCACCGGCCAGAGCCTGGTCATCCCGGGATCGAGTTCAGCGCCATCTGGCGCTCAGCCTACCAGCCCACCGCCGGCCGCAGCCGGTCCGACCAACACCCCCCGACCCAGACCGCCCACGGCCACGCCGGTGCCCAAACCACCCGCCGCCACGCCCCGGCCCGCCAGCAACTTTCAGTTCACGGGTCAGGTCCTCTGGGAGCCCCTGGTGGCGGCCAACTGCGCTGGCCCGGCTATCGCCAAGCAGAGCATCATCCGCGACGCGAACGGCAACCCGGTGAACGGCGCGCGGGTTGAGGTGGACTGCTATGGCAACAAATGGACATCCCATCCCTCGGGCAATCCGGGCGAATACGACCCCGGCCACTACGATTTCGCCTTTGGGCAGAACACGCCCCAGGCCTGGACCTGCACCGCCCGCGTGGTCGACGTCAACGGCCAGCCGGTGGCCTCCTCAGAGGTGGTGACCATCGAATTCGACACCAATGACTGCTCGCCTCACGGCAACGGTCACCAGGTGGCCACCGTGAACTGGACCAAACATTGGTAAGGTAACAGTTCCTAGAATCTTCCCCCACGAACACCCAGACAAGTCTGGGACTCTGGACTCCTCTGGTGTTCTTTTTGATAGATCCCTATTGTTCCACAATCAGCGGTTTGGACAGGAACGGCTCCAGCGGCGTGACCCCCGGCGCCAGGAGTTGCACTCGCAGCCGGTACCGCCCCGGCGGCATATCGACCGGCAGGGCCAGGTTGAACTGTCCGCGCCATACATCTCCAGCCTGCCACAGGCTGGTGGGATAACTTCCCACCGGCTCCGCAGCCAGCCCCACCCACTCCCGCTCCTCCGAATCCACCAGGTCGATGGTTGTCTGCCAGTCGCCGCTGGGCCGCGTCTCGGCCCGCCAGTAGAGGTTGGCCTGTAATACCTCCCCCGGCCGCAGCGCTGTCTCGGGCTGATGGGCATAACCCAGCCTATATGCATCATACCCCAACAAGCTCAACTCGCCAAATTGAGCGCCCGCGTCGTGCTGCATACCCAGGGCGGCGACGGGCGCCGGTGTCGATGACCGCTCGACGAGCAGCGGCGCCAGCCATACCTGGTCTTCCCCCTCGGACGTCATCAGGCGCTGGCCCGTCTGGGGATCGTACATCCCCACCTCGACGCGGTACTCGCCCGGCGGCGTGGCAGGGTGGATGGGCAGGCCATAGTTGTCGGCCACCACCTCACCGGGTGGCCATAGCGTGGTCAGCCGTACCCCGCCCCCCGGCTCGGCATCCCGCTGGCCGACGATCTGGTTACCCGCGTCCAACACGTGGAGAAAGACCTTGTAACGCTGGGCGGGTGTCCGCTCCGCCTGCCAAAAGAGCGTGATCTGGGCGATATCGCCAGCAGCCAGTTGGTCGTTCAGCAGGCTATAGCCCAGCAGCGTGACCTCGTCCTCGTTCTCATTGCTCCGCAGGCGGACGTCCAGCCGCTGGGCGGGTGCCGGGGGCGTACGCTCGGGCACTGCATAGACGACCAGGCGCACGTTTCCAACCCACGAATCCAGGGCCTTGTAGGCTTGCGCGTCCAGCCAGCCCTCGACAAAACGATCCGGGTCGCTCTCGTCGGTGGCCCACAGCAGGGCAAAGACCCTGCCTCCCGGCCGGGCCAGTTCGGCCAGCCCCGCAGCGGTACGGGCCGGATCCAGGGGGCGGCTTTCGGGCAGGGGATGGACCGGCAGATCGCCCTGGTAGTAATAGCCAAACACCTCCTGCTGGCCCGGCGCATTGAGCACGATGGCGTCTCCCGGCCGGCCCAGGGCATCGATGTAGGTGGCGATGCTCCGGTAATCGTCGCGGGCATAGGCAGGGTCGCCGTAATAGTTCCGCAAGGCCAGGGTGCTGGGCACGAGGATCAGGATGGCGGCGAGGAGTTGTACGGCGCGGATCGCGTACCGTGCGCCACGTGGCACACGTGGTGCGGCGTCTCGATGGCTCGGCAGGGGAGCCAGCAGGCCGCAGGCCAGGAGGAGGCTCACAGCGGGGGTGACCACCAGGAGGAATTTGAGATAGGCTTCCCGGTACAGGCCCAGGGCGAACATCAGCAGGACCGGCAGGCCGAGCCACAGGGCCAGCAGACTGGCTGTCCACTGCCGGTGTGGGGTGGTCCTACCCACCCAGCCCGCCAGCAGGGCCGCCAACCCGCCAGCGACCACCAGGGCGGCCACCAGAATCGGAACGGCGATCCGGCCGCCTTCGATGGTCGGACCAAATACCAGCCAGCGCCAGGTGGTGGCCAACGCCAGGAGAAAGTCCGAACTCCCGGCCGGGCTGGGCCAGGTGGTCACCTGCCGGATGGCCGTGGGCAGCCAGGGAAGGTAGAGCACCACCACCACCACCTGCGAGAGCAGCCAGAGGAGGACGCGGCGTCTCATACCGTGTTGGCGCCGGGTCAAGAGCAGCCACAGGCCATAGGCCAGGTTGAGGATCAGGACGACAAAGACAAAGGAATAGTGGGTATAGAGCCCGGCCACCTCGAGCAGGACCAGTGCGACCCAGCCTGCAAGCGTGGATCTTGAACCCTCCACCAGGTGGACCAGGGCCAGCACCGCCCCGGCGGTCAGGACCGCCAGCAGCATGTACATTCGCGCTTCCTGCGAATAGTACACCTGGAAGGGATGGATCGCTGCCAGCACTGCTGCGGCCAGCCCCACCCACCGGCCCATCAGCCGCCGGCCCAGGGCATAGGTCAAGGCCACCAGGACCACGCCCAGCAGGGCCGAGAGGGCGCGCACCGCCGCTTCGCTCGTGCCAAAGAAACGCACCCAGCCGCTCAGCAGCCAGTAGTAGAGGGGCGGGTGGATGTCGCCTGCAGCAGCCCGAGCGATGGCGCCAAGATCGCGCTGGGCCAGGGCCACACTGCTCCCCTCGTCGTTCCACAGGCTCTGGGCATCCAGCCCGTAAAAGCGCAAACCGAAGGCCAGGAGCAGGATCAGGACCAGCAACGCGCCCGCGACACGGCGCGACCGGGAACCCCTGCCCATTGGTCGCCTACCCCCGCCCCCGGCCACGCGCGTACCACGGGCGGCGCCGGGTGATGATGCCCGCCACCAGCACGGCAATGAGGGCAACGGCCAGGGCGATCCCACCGGCCACGAGCCAGGGTGTGACCGGGGCGCGGCCGTCGATGGTCAGGCTGTCCACCGTCAGGGGGCCGGGTGTGGCGCGCAGGGTGAGGGCGTGTTGGCCCGCAGGCAGACCTTGCGCCAACTGGATCGACTCTCCAGGGGCAAATGACACCGTCTCCCCGGCCCCTCCATCCAGGGTGTAGGAGAATGTCCCCCCGACCCCGGGGCCGGTCTTGAGCCACAGGTCGGTCCCATCAAAGGTCAGGGTTACCCTGGATTCGAGCGCCTCGGCCTGCTTGTAGGCGCCCAACTCGGCATCCGCATCGGAGCGGGTCTCCCAGGCGCCCTCATAGATCAACGCCCAGTGATCCTCCTGGTAGCGGCCAGGGTAGAGGACCTGCGCCCCGGCGCTGTGCATATAGTCTTTCAGTGCCTCATAGACCGGCATTGGGCGAAAGTCGGGCTCCACCAGGCGGAAATAGTACATGGCCTGTTCCCGCTCGGCATCGCTAGCCCGTTTAAAGAACCAGGTGTTGATCACCCCCAGCCACGGCCACTCCTGCTGGGCCCGCTCGTAGGCCAGTACGGCGTAGCGAGCCTGCTC
>JASFHU010000097.1:0-10036 GCA_050123055.1 Anaerolineae bacterium | reverse complement strand
AAAGGCACTGATATCCGTGTGTGGCAAAAAGAGGGCCGACATGAACTGGTCGTAAAAGGTGTTATCGGCCGACAATTCCAGGTAGGTCATTTTGCTGGCCAGTTCGACCACTTCGCGCCGCATCGGGCGAGAGAGCAGCGAATAGAAGGCCCCCAGGACCGAAGTGTTGCCCAGGTAATGGAACCGGTCCCAGGGCATGTCAGGCAGCAGGCCGATCTGGATCGCCTTTTCGACGTTGATGTACTGACCAAATGCCCCGGCGATGAACACCTGCTCGACGTCGGCCAGTTCCAGTCCCACGCTCTGCACCAGCACAGAGAATCCGGCATAGATCGCTCCCTTGGTGCGGAGCAGATTCTCGATATCCACCTCGTTGATGACAATATCGGCGCCGATGCCCGACTGGTTGGCCCAGACCACCACATACTCCCCGCCATGGTCGCCTGCTCGGACCCGTGGCGTTGGAAGGTCGCGTTGGATCTTGCCCCCCTTGTCGAGGATGCCGGTGACAAACATCTCGGCCAGCAGGCCGATCATGCCCGATCCACAGATGCCCCGTGCTGGAAGCTGGCCGATGGTCTGGTAGGTGGGTTCATAGGTCCGGTGGTCGATCCAGACCTCTTCGATGGCCCCGGCGGTAGCCCGCATCCCGTGGCGCACGCCACTGCCCTCAAAGGCCGGTCCCGCCGAGCAGGCGCAGGTGATCAACCAGTCGCGGTTGCCCAGCACAATCTCCCCATTGGTTCCCACGTCGATAAAGAGGGTCAGCGCATCCGTGTCGTACATGTCCGACGCCAGCACGCCGGCCGTGATATCGGCCCCCACGTAGGCACCTACCACTGGAAGGCAATCCACTGTGGCCTGGCGGTTGATATTCAGGCCGATCTCCTCGGCCGTGATCGGCAGCGGTTGGCTAATGGTGGGTATGAAGGGCATTTCGCGGATGCTTCTGGGGTCGATGGCCAGGAATAGCTGGATCATGGTGGTGTTGCCCGCCACAACCGCCTTGCTGATCTGCCGGGCCGGGATCTGATTGCGTGAGGTCAGTTCCTCCAGCAAGCCGTTGAGGGTCTTGAGCACCATCTTTTGCAGACGGTTCAAACCATCCCGTTTCCCGGCAAAGATGATCCGCGAGATCACATCCTCACCGGCCGAGATCTGCGCATTGTAGGCAGAGGCGCGATCCACAACCTTGCCCTTTAGCAGGTCCACCAGATAGATGACGTTGGACGTGGTGCCGATGTCGATGGCGATGCCATAACATCGCTCGCTCTGGTCGCCAGGCAGGAGGTCGATGAGCCGGGGCTGTGCACAGGAGTTGAGCGTTGGATCGCCCATTTCCAGGATCGCGGTCACATCCCAGTCTGCCTCGCGCAGGTCGCGTCCCAGGGTGCGTAGCATGGGCAGACTGGCCCTAACGTCATGGATGCCATGCTGGAGCGCCATCTCGCGGAGCAGCCGGTCCCAGTCGGTCGTCTGATCGTCCAAGCTGGGTGGCTCGATGGTGATGTGCGCGCGGCGGACGCTGGGATCCAGCTCCCCACTGAACTCGGCGGCCAGGGCAATCCGCTCGGCGCCGACAGTCTGGGTGATGAACTCAATCTCGACCGCTTCCTGCTCGGGAACCAGAACGACGGCATCACCCTTCACCACCGCCTGGCAGCCCAGTGCCCAACCCTGCTCTAGCTCTGATGCCGCCAAACGCACACCGCTCCGGTGGCTGATGGCTCCGTGTTCCACCCTGACCCGGCAGCGACCGCATCGCCCCTGCCCACCACAGGGCAGATTCAGGGGTATGCCAGCCTCCACGGCCGCATCGGACAGCAGCGTGCCGATCTCAACCTCGACCACCTGGCCAGAGGGTTTGAAAACGACGATGGCTTTTGAGTTGTGCCGTTCGACCGCTGTTGTCATAATTCCGGAACCGGAACCCGCGGGGATGGAGGGTGACAGGGCCAAGGCCCTGCCACTAGTCCAAGCTCCCCTGGCCTATTTGCATAGTCCTTACGACCACGACTTCAGGTAGGCCGGGATGTCCACGGCTTCGCGCGGGCCAACCTGGATCTCCCAGCCGGGCAGTTCTTCCTCCAACTCGCCCGAGAGGACGGCGACGTGGCCGGGCAGGGTGATCTTTTTGTGGTTGAGCTTGTCCCCAACACCGAAAGTCTTGACCGCTTTGGCAATGGTCTCGGCATCGAACTTGCCCGCTGCCCAGGCCGTGAGCACGCTCATGCCTTCGGCATCACAGATGAGCAACCAAGCCGGCATCCCACCCCCATCCAGTTCGCCGGCCACGCTAAAGTAGGTCAACGAGAAGTTTGTGGTGGTCATTAGCGGCGAGTCGGCCGTCGGATTGTTGAACTCGTAGATGCCTGGATCAACCGAGATCGGCTTTTGCGGGTCGGTGTAGATGTTCAGTCTGAGTGTCAGCAGCGGGTAGGCCACCGCAGGATCGAAACTGTCCATGACAATGATCCCGGCGTACTTGGCGACATACTGAGTGGCGGCGACGATCTCGCCCTCTTGGCTGTCAGCAACCTCACCAGGGAAGGTGATGACGGGATAACCCAGAGCACGGAAATTCTTTTTGAGCGCCAGTCGGCGGAGCTGAGTCAATTGGGAGAGAGAGGTGACCAGGTCCCGGCTGCCAGGATCCAATACCAAGTCGGCCACACCGGTGTCGCTCAGCTTTTTGGTCAGGTCGGCGAGTTCGTCAAGACCGTCCCTGGATCGAATCGCCAACGATGCGCCACCCGCTTTGGCTACTTCGGCCATGGCCTCCCAATTATCGGCCGTGGCTGCATAGAGGAGGGGCTTGTGCCCGCCCTCCTTGTCCAGTGCGGCCTTGAGGGCATCGGCGTCGTCCGAGATCAGCACCAAGGGCAGATCTGTCTTGCCCCGCACTGCCTCAACCGCCGCAACGAAGGTGCCAGCGTCGCCCGAGGCGTTCTCGACGGCGATGGCGCTGAAGGTCATGTCGATGCCTACACGCTCGACGCAATAGTCGTTGACCTCCTCGACCTTTGCCGCGATGGCGTCGGCATCCTCGGTATCCTTGACCCGGAGGGCCAGGCCCGGTTTGTTGAAGAACGTCTTTTCGTGACGGAACATCACCGTCTCGTTGCCCACCTGGAACTCCCGATTGTCCGTACCGAGCTTCACGAGTCGGATAGGGGGAGCTGAGGCAGCAGAGAGCGCCTCCTGGGCCTCATCTGAGACGTGGGGACATGCATCCAGCTCTACCTGCTTGGCTGCCAGTTTCATGGCGAAGGCCAGACAGGTTGGGAATCCGCAGTCCTTGCAGTTGGTCTTGGGCAGAAGCTTGTAGATTTGAAGACCTGACATTGCCATTTTCGCTCACCTCCTCCTATTGCGCCATCAACTGCTTGATGGTATCGCGGATGACCTCGATCGTCTTGGGGTGGCGCAATACCACAATGTCCGCGCCCGATTCTAACAGCGCCGTGGCCGTCACCGTCTCCCAGGTGATGCCTCGTTTTTCGATGTCACCCCATTCCTCTGGCACACCCTCAGCGGCGCGTGATTCTTTCTGACGCCAGCTCTCCTCGCCGACCAAACAGATCATCGGCTGCTGCGTCATCCCATCACCCGTCAGGGCGGCGATGCGCAGGCGCTCCATGACCGAGTAGGTATACTCCAAGCCGTAGCCCAGGGCGCCCGTCGTGGGATCCATTAGCACACGCTCCAGCGGCAGTCGCATGTCGCTGATCAGGATGTTGAGCTGCTTGGCCAGGTTCACGTCGATGGGCGAGCTGGCCGTTACCAGGTGACCATGGGCCAGGGCGCCGGCGACGATGGTCCGGTAGTTCTTGTCCTCGCACAAGCCGAGGGCCAGCCGCTCCCCGGGAGCGGCCTCGGCGATGGCGACCAGCAGTTCGTTGTCAGCTTCGGCTTGGCCTGGCCCATTGACCACGATGGGCAGCCCCGTAGCGCCCAACACAGCCTTGATCGTGTCCGCAGCCTGCTCTGCAGTAGTGGTGTTGCCATCGCCATCCGTGCCACGCAGCTTGAGCACGATCACGTCGGCGCCAAGCTCCTCTGCTTTCTTGGCCCAAGCTGCCGGGTCGTTGACCACATCACCCCAGGCCTCCAACAGCACCTGAGACCAGTCGGCCGGGTAGCCATCCTGGATCTCGATGCCGATGACCGGTGGGTTGGGAATTTCCCCCTCAAAGTGCAGGAAAGGCAGCGTCGTCTCTCCGCCCACGGTGACCGTCTTGCTCCGGGTGCCGCCCTCATCGGCCGTCGCGCCGAGGGTGACCTCCCGGATGGTGCCGGTCCACCGTTCCTTTGGAATCTCAACTGTGACTGGCATAGGTTTGCCTCCTAGGTGGTTAGTAATTTGGAAACACTAGTTCATAGTTTACCTTAAAGTTCCCTGTTGCAGCTCAGGTCCTAACGTGGTCAGCAGCAAGGGATAGCCCTTGCTGCTGGAAAGATACTTGAGCTACGCCGGTTTGCATTCCATGCTTACCGTTGGCAGGGCGTGTGCTCCACACAGAGAATCAGGGACTCGGGAGCCACTCGTTGCCCGATTCCCTGATCTGTGTCTCCTACATGAGCGGGTCCAAGGCCAGCGCTGGATGCCCTGACTCTTCCAGGTAGGCCAGCACTTCTTCCTCGGTGGTCGCCACACGTTCGTCGGCAATCTTGTCGATGAGGTCGGGATCGCCGGCCCGGATGGCGGCTTCCCTGAGCTCCTCGGCCATGGTCTCCTTCAGGAAACTGGACATCCAGACGATGCGCCTCAAACCACCGTCGGCACGGATGAACTTTTTGCTGACGATAAAGTACTTGCCGTGCCCCATGACGCCCGGGGTCTGCAATCCACCGCCGGCCATGCCGGCCAGGGTCGAGAAGGTCATGCCCGCCGGCGTCATGCTGGGATCCTCGCGGCTGACGATCATAAAGCCGTTGCACAGTGGCAGGATCATCATGATACACTCGAAGCAACCACAGGAGGTCATGGGGAATTCCATGATGGAATACATGGTCACTGTGTCGATCGCGCCGTGGGAGGCCTGGTTGACAAAATCGTTGACGTTGTCAAAGATCCCAGTGTCCTCGTCGATAGGTCGACCCTTAGGGATCGGCTGGTTGGGGCCAGTGGGATTGATCTGGTAGCTGGCTTTGCAGTCCAGCCAGTTGTAGGCGCCGCACAGGCCCAGCCGCTCTGGGCTGACCACGCAGATGTGGTCCGGCGCAAAGCTCTGGCAGAGGGTGCAGGAATAGAACTCTTCTACCGCCTCGTCGGTCATCTCGGACAACCGCTGGTTGCGGTAGTTGTAGGCATCCCGCGCTTTCTCCAGCCACTCGGCGTGCAGATCGGGATCGGTGAATATCTTGACCTGCACCTTGTCCACGATGGCTCCAAAGTCGCCATGGAAGCGAGCGTAGAGGATCTCACCAAAGTGCTTGAGGTCGAAGCCCTTATCGGCAGCCGACTTGCTGATGCGGATCCAGGCGATGTCACGCTGGCCGATGTGCTGGATTCCGCTGGCGCCGTTGACAAAGTAGTGGATCTGGCGCTCTAACACTGGCTCAAAGTCTTCCTGCATTTTTCGACCGGCCACTTCGACCAGGATGCCCAGGTCCATGGCGCTGCCATCGTCCATCTCCTCAAAACCGGGACCGATGACCTCGATCTTGTGATCCTCCACCTCGTCCAGGTCGGTCATGCGCAGGAACTCGTAGGCACGCGACTTCTTGCCGCCGAACTCGACGCGCATGTCGGCCCGCCGAACTCGCTCGCCCTCAAAGGCCGAGCCGTAGGGCACTGGGATCGGAACCTCGGTGATCTGGATCTTGACACCCCGAACCTCGACGGCGCGCTGTACAAAGCGGGCCGCCCGCTCGGCGTCGTTCTCACCCTCAATGTCATCCCACGGCATCGAGATGACGTGTTCGTAGGCGGTGATGCCGGTGGGCCGGATCTCGGGGATGATCGTATCGGCCAGGACCGGGAAGCCATAGGTAATTGCGCCCGCTGCCGTGGCATACTTGAGATCATCCACCTCACCCAAGGCCAGGGCAAAGGCAAAGACGCGGTACTTGTTGTAGAGCAAGATGTCACGGGCCTGTCCGCCCTTCATGCCGCCGAAAGTGAGAGCGGAGCGAGCGGCAAAGCCGAGCGGGTAGACGGTAGAGATGGTGTCCAGCCCAAAGGGTACGATGTAGGTATCGTAGCCCATCTCCACGCCCTCTTCCTGCAACTGGTGGATGACACTCCGGCCGTTGACGTTGCCGCTCAGGAAGATGAGGATGTTGCGCTGCTGGAGTTGGCGGACGATTTCGACGGCGGCCTGGTTGGTCCGTGCCGCGCCGATGATGGCTGCAAAGCCAGGCATGCGGCCGTCCACCAACTGGATACCCCAGCTTCGGAGTTGGATGTCGTCAATGGGACCATTCAGGTACCCTTTATCGTTGGGAGCACTGGTGCCAGTCAATTCGATGCCAGGCATCTTTTGCGGCTCTTGACCGTAGGCAAAGCGGAGGCCCAGGATGGCCTCCTCGGCAAAGAGGGTGGCCACGCCGGCATCCAGCGTTTCCCCGAGGTAGGGTAGCCAGGTCTTTTTCTCGGGTGGGCTGTGTAACAGTGTGCGACACTGCTCAAGCACCGGTTTCAGTCCACCGACGGTCTCGACCTCCATACCGGTATAACCCATGATGGTGGGCAGGTAGTAAGCTGTGTTTGTGAACTTGATTTCCTTGTCCGGGCCGAGTTCCGTCAGCGCTTTCTGCAGCAGCGCGTCGAACTCCTGGACAATCAGGTTTGCTCCACGCAGAGCTCGGGTTGCTATGTATCGGGACATTGATACGTTCTCCTTCGTTGGATAGCGGAGGTTGGAAGCCTATTGCCTCCAACCTTCAGACTCTAGTCTTCGCCTGCTGCTTCGACGTAGGCTTTACGGCTGTACAGATTTCGCTCTTCCGGTGGAACAGCAAAGAAGGCGGCCAGCGGAACGTCACCGCTCTGACCAAACCGGTTGGGATCATACTCCACCAAACCCAGCTCTGCTCGTTTCTTGTCAATGTGCTCCAGTGTGCTGTTTACCATCTCTTCTGCATCGAGGATGAACTCCAGCTTGCCGCCAACTTTGGCGTCCCAACCCTCGCTAATCATCCGCTGAATCTCTTCACTGCCGGCCACCGGGTTCTTAGAGCCAAAGATGACGTATACACCCGAAGCGACGAAATAGGTACCGATGGATAGCGCCTTCTCGCTCATCCACTCCGGCGCAAGACCCACTGCTGGCAGATCTCCAATGTCCTCACCAAGACCTCCCTCGGTAGCCATCTGCGAGGCAACGGTCAGGATACGGGTATTATCCACACAAGAGCCCAGATGGAGCACTGGCGGGATGCCGATGGCCTCGCATACTTCGCGCAAGCCTGGCCCGGCCTTCTCCAGCGCTTCTGGCCCCAGCAAACCCAACTTGGCGACCGAAATGGCACTGCACCCCGTCTGGACCACCAACACGTCGTTCTTGATCAGCTCCTGCACGACATAGTTGTGAGTGTAGTCGTGAGGCGTCCGCGGATTGTTGCAGCCAACCACACCGGCCACACCCCGGATGCGCCCAGCCATGATGGCGTCGTTCAGTGGGCGGAAAGAGCCCCGGTAGTAGCCGCCCTGCATGTAGCGCAGGTACTCGTGTGAGAAGCCGGCCACCAATGGTGCGCTGACGTTGGGGATGTAGACCTCTTCTGTCTGGCCTCGCTTGGGGTAATTGTCGATGCCGACTTTGACAATCTCCTTGGCAATCTCCAGGGCCCTGTGCTCATCGAACTCTATGTGCCTGGCACCCGTAATCTTGGCCTTGCGCGAGGTGGTGATCAGTTCTGTGTGATACATGTCGGCGATCGGCGCCAGAGCCTGCATGATACACTGGATGTCCACAACCATCGCTTCCACTGCGCCTGTCGCGATGGCTAGCTCCTGGCTAAGAAAATTCCCAGCGGAACGCACACCTTGGCGCATCAATGTCTCGTTAGCGGTGCAGCAGATGCCGGTCAGGTTGATGCCGGTGGCGCCCTTGGTCTTTGCGTACTCGATCATCTCCGGGTCCTGGCAGGCCATCAGGATCAACTCCGAGAGGAGTGGTTCGTGACCATGGATGATGATGTTGACCTGATCCTCCTCCAGGCTGCCCATGTTGACCTCGCTGGTCAGGGGCACCGGTGTGCCAAATAGGATGTCCGTGATGTCGGTTGAGATCATCGAGCCACCCCACCCATCCGCAAGTGCCGTCCGCATGGCATGATCCAGGATGTGATCTGCGTCTTGGTCGTTGCCGATGTGGGTGCGGTGCAGAGTCTCAATTACCTCGCGATCAATGCCCCTCGGCTCGATGCCCAAGTCCTTCCAGATCTCCTGGCGCTTCTTTGGTGCGCGCTCCAGGTACTTGAGCGTACCTCTTTGCTGTCCAAATTCGGCCAATGCCCTTTCTGCCACATCCTTGGCAATGTCGAGGGTTTCCCGTCCTTCAACTGGGATGCCAAAAAAGCTCGCTACCTCGACCAACTTGCCCACGTCTCGGATTCGATAGTCGGGGGCTTCACCTTCGGCCACAGCTAGCATCGCCAGGACCATGTCCCGCCCATGGTCGGAGTGGGCCGCCGAGCCGGCGGCAATCTGCCGCGCTAAATTGCGAGCAACCACCGTCTCCACCGTGGCTCCACAGATGCCTGTCTTGACCTTGCCCACCAGGCGGCAGGGACCCATGGCGCAGATCTTGCAGCAAACACCGTCGCTGCCGATGGGGCAGGGCCGGATGTACTCGGCGCGATCAAAGGCTGTTTCGATGCCCTTTTCGTGCGCAATCTCCAACATTTGCTCGACGGCCGGGTCTGCCGTCACAGTTGCGAATTTTGACATTTTCCTTCCTTCCTTCTAGAGCTTTTTCGCCGGGGATGGCTGTTTTAGTACTTTCGGTGATCTCCTGACATGACCAGATCACGCTCATCGGTCTCGGTAACCCGTTCTTGAAACTGGAACCAGTCAGATGTATCGTCGATGCGCTCGGGGTAGGCGGGGAGTTCAGGTGTCTTGGCAATCTCGTAGCCTGCCTCGGCAAGGGTGCTGGACAGGGTGTCGGGAGTCACGGTTGAGGGATCATACTTGACCAATACGTCCTTGTACATCGCACTGGCTAGCACGTCATCGACACCAGCTACCTGGCCCAGGGCTTCCCGCACTGCCAGCACGTGGTGATCGGCCCACATCGCGGGAATGCTGAACGTCACTTTTTCCATCCAATTACCTCCTTTGGTAATAGCAATCTCTCTGCGTTCCTGCTCAAAGGCTAAGCAATTATAGCATAAAGACGCCGCATTGCAAACTTTGCTACCAGATAAAGTTATAAATCCAGATTGTTAACCTATTTCAAAGATGGGGAAGGTGCACCACCCTCCCCATCTCAGAAATATCGACTGGATCCCCCAGCGATGGGAGAGCCCCAATGCTAGAAGAGACCCAGCACGCGGCCGGTTTCCACGTCAATGTCCACGTCGGTAAAAGCCGGGCGGGTGGGCAATCCGGGCATGGTGCGCATGGTGCCACACAGCGGGAAGATAAAGCCCGCCCCCACACTGGCCCGCACATCGGTGATGGGCAATACCCAACCCCGGGGCGTGCCTTTGAGCAAGGGATTGTGGCTGAACGATAGGTGGGTCTTGGCCATGCACAGCGGCAGGTGACTCAGTCCCATGTCGGTAAAGAGTTTGATCTTGGCCTCTGCCTGTGGTGAATAGTCCACCCCATCGGCCCGGTAAATCTCTTTGGCCACGGTCTCGATCTTTTCCTTGATCGAGTACTCGTCGGGGTAGAGGAAGTTAAAGTTGCTGGGCTTCTCACAGGCCTTGACCACTGCCTCGGCCAGTGCCGCGCCACCCTTGGCACCGTGCATCCAGACGCTGCTCTCGACGGCGTCTTCGGCGCCAGTCTCTTTGGCCCGCTGGCGGATCAGTTCAACCTCGGCATCGGTGTCATCCTTGAAGCGGTTGATGGCCACCA
>JASFHU010000096.1:0-10039 GCA_050123055.1 Anaerolineae bacterium | reverse complement strand
GGGCAGCGTAGGCATCGCGCGGCGCGTGCGGCTGCGACTACGACACGATGACCTGTTCGCCAACCTGCTCGTGCTCTGCTCTGACATCGTGCGCGAGTTGCAGGCTTTGGAGCGAAAACTCACCGGCCCCGACTATCCAGTGGAGTCCGTGTTGGCCAGGCTGGACAAGCTCAGTGACGTCCTTGAACGTGGCAAGCGGGGACAGCAAAAGAAGGTGCTGAGGATGCTCTTCGAGAGCGTGTCCATCGATGGCGAGGGGACCATAAAGGAAGTCGAGCTCCAGAAATGGGCTCGACCTCTGTTTGCCGACCTACTTATTGTAAATGGCGACCACAAATGCCCCCAAGGGACCTTCAATGCACGCCATGTCGCCACCCTTGCAGGGCTTAAAACCCACAGCATGAGTATACCACAACCGGTGAAATCCGCAAAACCGCTTCGGGCCACATTCCTGCACCCTCAAAGTGACCAATCTGCCACTTTGACTCCAGAAGCGATCGCGCGAAACCCTTCGCTGAACTGAGTCCTTGATTTGCCATCCATGCTGTTGTCTGTTATAATCTTCTTGGCCATCTCACATTAAGTTGCCGTTCCCGTAACAAAAGGTGATCAATCCAAGAAAGATTAGGATGTCGTGAGGTAAGGTGAATCAATGTCCCGTTCACTTTCTCCATTGGAAGCCAAATTAATCCTGCACTTGGAGTGGGAGAAACAACAGGTGGTCACCATTGAAGAGGTGATGGCCATTCTGGATTGTTCCTATGCCCATGCCCGGCAGGTGCTGCATCGTCTAACTCACCGTCGTTGGTTGGCCCCCATCACACCAGGCAAGTATGAACTGATTCCCGCAGAACGGGGCAACTACGCTTTCCCTGATACGAATCCCCTGTTCATTGGAAGCAACTTGGTGACGCCTTACTACTTTTCCTTCGCCACGGCCGCTTTCTTTCACGGTCTCTCCCCGCAAGCGGCAGCGACCGTCTACATCGCCACCAATGTGCGCAAGGGGCGAAGATTGCTCACCGTACGTGGCAAGACCTACCGTCTTGTTTTTCAGCCACCTTACAAGTTTTTCGGTTCGGCCGAGGTCGATGCCTATGGTAGCCAGGTGATAATGGCCGGGCCAGAGAAAACCGTCGTGGACTCTCTCGACCGGCCAGCCTATGCAGGGGATATTCCCGAGATCACGGCCATGCTCTGGCGGGGCAAGAGCCGGCTGGATTGGGATCGTTTGGCCGAGTATGCGCTTCGCTTCAGATCTCAAGCGCTTGTTCAGCGGCTGGGCTATCTGGCCGATCTCCTGCAATTGCCATTGGCGTTGCCAATCCGAGAGAGTCTGCAAGCTGGTGTCGGTCAAAGCACAGCCTACCTGGGCCGACCGAGCCAATGGGGGACAGGGGGCAGCTATGATGCTGACTGGCGCATCGTAGACAATGTTCCTCGCCATGAGGTGCTGGCTGAAGTGGAAGTGCATTGATGATTGAGAAACGATTGGTCCAATGGTACGCGGCGGACGCTGGTGTGGATCTCGATATCGCCGAGCGAGAGATCATCTTGGCTTATGTGCTTCGTATCTTGGCTGATGCAGGGCTACTGGACCGAGTGGCTTTCAAAGGTGGCACCGCCATTCGCAAGCTGCACCTAGGTGGGATTGGGCGCTTTAGCCTCGATCTGGACTTTACAGCTCTCAGGGACACCGAGCCTGACAGCCTGGTACTCGACTTGGTTGGAGTTTTGCATGAGCAAACCCACTATGGGCTCACCTTTATGGTTCCCAGCCCCGATTATTATGCCACCGCTGATTCCTGTGGAGCAGAAGTGACCTATCATCACGATTGGGTGACAGCAGGTCGCTTTGGCATGCAGATCAGCTTTCGTGCTCCACCGCTGCTGCCGGTCGAGCCTGTGCCCTTGCTCCGCGAGCGCTATTTTGACTGGATGGAGGTCCAGCCGCCGACTGTGCCGGCTCTCGATCTACATGAGGTGATCGGCGAAAAGATCCGGGCTGCGGCTCAACGCAGCCGCGTGCGCGACCTCTATGACCTCTACCAACTGGCCCGCCGGCCTTATGATCGCGCTCGTGTGCGGCGGATTGCGATCCTCAAATGCTGGGAGACACGTTACGCTTTCGACCCTTCCGCCTTTCTGGAAGGTTTATCTGAACACAAGTACGCTTGGTTTGATTTGGCCCGTTTGGTGCGGCGTGACCGCCTGGTTGCTCCTGACGAGATTCTGCAAAGTTTGCGCCAAGCCTACGTCTTTCTTCGGGAATTGACCCCCGAGGAAGCTCGGCTGGCCGCCGATCCCTATGGACGAGAAAGCCAGGTTCATGGCTACCTGGTGGATAGCTTGAGGGAGTGATGCTTTATGGAAGAACTGCTTTGGACCTTTGAGGATGTGGTTCGATTCATCGATCATCCCGATCGACCGCTCCGCCGTTGGGCATTGGATCGGTTGACCAAACGCTTTCCCCAACAAGCTGGGGAGGCATTGTTGGTGATGGTGGATGATCCAGACGGCTACATATCCCTAATGGCCACCCAATTCCTGGTCGAGACGGGCGAATGCGTCAAGTACGGGCCGCCGCTCCTGGAGCGGCTGCGGGAGGCCGAAGGAACTCGCTTTGGGTATCTGGCCCAGGCTTTGGCCCGTCTGGACCATCACGAGGCGTTGCCCCTCATCTTGGAGCGTGTCCAATCTGCCGGCCAGAGCACCGAGACCCCTGAGGCCAACGAGTTTCTTTATCTCGTAAGCGCGTTGGGCACCTTTGGTGGGGAGTTGGCACGAGAACTGCTCTGGGAGATCCTGGACAGCTTTCCCCGGGACCGCCTCTTTGTTGATGCGGTGATGCAGGCCGTGTTGGATGCTGGGCAGCCGGAGGACATCCCTCGCCTGATACAGCTTTATCGTGCCTGGCCCGTCGGCCCCTACCGCAGCCGGGAGTTGAACGTTTTTGCCTCGGCGGTTGGGGCAGAGCGATTGGCCCAGGAGATGGGATACGCCGTGGGCGATGGGCTGGAGAAGACGCTGGAGCGTGCCGAGTGGTGGCTGATGCGCCCACCGGAGTTGAGCGAACCTTGCCGGCGAGACTTACTCGGTGCTTTTGGTCGTGGGCATCATGGGGTGTTTGATCTGCTGCTCGGGGAAGCTCGCCGCATCATGGAGCAGCGGGATGATGACCTGACCGGGTGGGAAAACGCCTGGCTGGCAGGCGAACGACCGGAGGGTTATCGGCGTGAGGCATTGCTCGTGCCGCTGGTCCTGGAATCCTTTGCTTCGCAGCCCGGTCCGAACCAAGAGCAACGGATGAAAGAGAGTGCATTGGGCCTGGCCCTCCTTTGCCAGTTGAGCGTGAACAGGGATGATCAGGCTCGATTGGATACGGCCGGGGATAGATCTGAGACTCTGTTGGCGATTCTTGCCGAGAATCGTCAGCACGTTTTGCCGGGCATCGTCGACCAGGCCGCTGCCCTTGGTCCCGAAATCGTGCCCCGGCTGCTGGCCGGGATCGAGCCGGAGGGCTTTTATTGGGGCATGATCCGTGTCATCAAAACGATCGAGCGCCTGGCCCGCCATCACCCTGGTAGTTGTGATCAAGCTATCCCGCGACTGATCGAGACCATCAACGATCAGCAGGGAGATTACGTTTTGGAGGCCTGCTCGCGCGCACTGGAAGCCATTGGACCGGCTGCCGTTGAGCCCATCGTCGAGCATCTGCGCGATGAGGGCATCGCCCGCCAGATCTATCTGACCGGGGTGTTGGAGCAAATGCCCACCGAAAGCGCGGCCCAAGGGATCCTGGACTGGCTGGAAGATGGCGAACCCCTTGATGAGGCGCACGTTGTTACCCTGGCCGGCATCGGCAGCCCCTCGGCCATCGAGCCACTATACCGCCTCTGGAAAGAGGGACATGATCAGGAGCGACTCCTGGCCGAATACTTGCTGGTCTTGTGTGAGTTGAACGGGATCAGAAAGCCGGAGCTGGCCGAATGGCGACGAAGTGTAGAGGCAGAAGAGGCGCGGCTAGCCCGAATAGTCCGTGGCACAGAGCCCTTGAGCCATGGCGACGGTTCGACCGGTGGTAAATCACCGCCGGCCCAGGTTGAGCGTCGTTCCGATCGAGGGCCCAAGCAGCGTTCGATTCGCAAGCCCCGGACGGTCAGCAAGCGGGAACGAAAGAGGCGGTCTGCGCAAAGGAAGAGCCAGAGAAGGGGCAAAAAGAAACGCCAAAGATAAATGGGAGAAAATGAGAAATGGGAAGGAAGAGAGCACTAGATGACCAGCCACAACATGCCCTGTCGCGCTACACGGCCGTCACTGAGGGGGTCATCCACAAGTGCCAACAGGACTTCCGAGCAGGTCGCGACATGGGTCGATCAATTCCCGGTCTGGAGGCAACCAAGGCGACCATAATCGCCGTCGAATCGTTGGCCGCTGATGCCCTGCTTCATGCGCCTCCAGAGGTGATTTTGGTGCGGCCTTTTGGCTCGCTGGATGACTGGAGCTTGGCTGTTCTGGCTGAGATACTCTTTTCCATCGCTGATCAGATGGGGAGTGGGAAGGGAATTCTGAAAGGACAACGGCGCAGGGTTCTCGACCGGGCCTGGGCTGCTCTCGAGCAAGCCCTTGACTCACCTACGGCCAGTCCGTTGCTCTGGTATGAGGAAGCCTTTTACGACGTGGCACAAGAATACCGCCTGAGAGGTAAGCGGCGTGCTATCGAACTGATGAAGCGGGGGTTGGCGCATAATCTCCGGCACAATCAAGGCAGCAATGCGGATAGTTTCCTACGTGATTTGGCCGAGACATACCTGTGGGTAGGCGAGTTGGACCAAGGTTTGGCGATCTTGACCCTTTTGTTACGCAACGATCCGGCAGATATCTGGACTTACAACCTGGCGGCCATTACCTTTGACCACTTTGGCCTGGCAAAGCTGGGAGTTAAAGTGGCTCGACGGGGGTTGGAGGTGCTGGCAGTGACCGGCGATCCTGATGATCTCCACGCCCAGTTGCTCAGATCCCTGGATGACCTGCAACGGAGTGAGAAATCTGGTCGGGAAGCTGACGTAACTCAGTCGGTGCTGGCTGACTTTCATGCCGCGCTGGCTCTGGATTCTGACATTGGCTTGCACCGGCCTATCACCCAATTGTGCCATGAACTGATCACTGACCTGGACCAGGTGCCAGTGAAAGAGCTGGCGCAAGCCCCCGATCTGCCACCTAGAACAGAGCAGAAGCGCTCTCCCCAAGCGCGAAAGCAACATTTGCAGGGCAAGTCCCGTCGGCGGACAAGGAGACGGCGAAAAGGGAAGAAACGGCGGTAACCTCTTCCAATCACTCACGCACCCATCCATAGTGCTCGGGTTCAAAGCGAAGCACCTGCCGAAAGATATGCACATGGTCCAGCAACTCCCCTATGGGTATGGGGTCTTTGAGGCTTTGCCGCCAGACAGCTCGCTCCATTGTCCCCATGACCAAGTAGTCATTGCCGACCAGGGCAGGGGCGCGCTCGGAGAAAAGGAGGGTTAGCTGGGCCTCGATCTCGTCCTGGTGAGCAATGACCAGGCCACAGGCCGGGCAGTAGCGGCAAGACTTGTTCAGAGCCACGGGGTTCCGCGGGTCTACGTGGATGACCAGGGGTAACTTGCGTAGACGGGTCTTTTCATCACACTTGGGACAGCGGGAGAAGCGCCAATCTTGGTAGGGATTGAGAAAGAAATCGTAGCGGCGGGGCTGTTTGCCAAGTTTCTTCATCAGCTATTCACCTTGCTTCTCTCGCAGTGGCAACAGAAGTTCTTGCTGCACATCATGTGGGACCGGCACCCTGGCCACGATCTGGGGCCAAAGTTCAATGGGAGACGCCAGAATCAGGGTTTCATCCAGGCTTATCGTTTCCAGATCGTCGTGCAGATAGGGCCGGCGGCCACAGTGCAGTGCATCGCAATTGATGCGGATGCCGGGGCCACATCGCTTCCAGGGGCAGGTTCGGCCCAGATAGTGACCTCGCGGATCGGCCAGGAATACTTCCCCGCCCCGGGCGAAGCTCTGAGCGTGACCCTGCAGTTTGCGTCCTAACCTGGCCAATGACGCCAGATCCATGTCGTCCGTCACCGTCACCAGCAGGTCGACATCTTTGGGATCGGGCTCCTCGGTTGCCAGCGAGCCTATGAGCGCGATGCGGATCACGCCACGCAACCGGCTGGCGGCCCGCACAAAGGCCAATGCCTCGGCCAGAAGCTGCTCACGGGCCGTGGGAGTTTCTGGTTCAGGATATTCAGCCGGTGCCGGTTCTGGGATGATGGGTTCGATGCCCTCGGACTCGAGCCAGCCCAGGAGCCGTTCGTGGAGCTGATCATGCTGAAAGGCGTACCACCGTTTCTGCTCACGATAGGCGCCGGCAAGCACATCCTTGAAGCGCCGGAATGCACCCCGGCCCTGGATGGCCTGCCAAAGACGGTTCTGAAGACGCTCATCTTGGATGGTTGAGATGAAGCGTTCCATATCCCGGTAGGCTTCATGAGAATCGGCCTCGGGCACACGGATGTAGCGGCTGCCGTAGAAACGCTCAACTCGGTCGGCCTCAAGCAATTCCTCCTCTTGCCAATCGGCCAGGTCATGATCCTGGAGCACCGTAGCAAGATCTACCAGGTCTTCTGCCTCGGGATCGTAGGTCACTTCGTAGATGCTCTCCAATAACGAATAGGTCTCCTGGGAGACCCAGACGACCTGGCCGGTTTCCAGATCCAAGTAATAGTTCTGCTCCAACGAGGCATCTTCAAAGGCCATGGCCAGCTCGCCGAGATCAACTTGCAGTTTTGCCACTTCCACCACTCCCTCACCTGCCTAGCAGATCCATACTACTGAGTGGACTTTGAGTTCGAACCAGTCGTCAAACATCTCTGATGTTCGCTCCTCAGGCCAGTCTGCGGGGAACCGTCATGCCTCAAGATTGTACCACTGGTGAAAGGGCAGGGCAAGTTGGCCAATGGAGGCTTATTGAAGAAAAGTTGAGCACACGGCCCATCTCGGATGGTTATGTCCAATCGATATTGGTGATGACAATACTCCCCGGAGCCTGGTGCACACACCAACTCTCCGCTCTTGCTGGGCCGCAGACGAACAGGGAGATCTGCTGAAAGAACATGCTCATCCACTAAAATACCAGTCCATTCGGCACAAGTTTGACATTCTGGTTGCGTTGGCAATTGGTGATTCGACACTCTTCGGGGCACGCCATCTCGCTCAGCTGCCTGAATGCCGGATGGTCTGGCAAAGTGATGACTCTGGCTGCCCGCGTGTTCATCTGGGGTTCATCTCGGCTTTTTTGTATCCTTAGTTCAACGATTTCCGTGTTTTTCTACAACAATCGAGAGGGACGAATTCAGGCATTCCTGAATCCGTCCCTCTCTATCTCCCACATTATGGCAAGTGGCGACACTGTGCCCCCAAGGGACCTCGAATCCCTGTCGCCATCCTGGTGCGCAAACCGCTGAGCTTCCCCTTTTCAGGGCCTCAAGACTCCTCGGCGGATTGCATGATATCGTCCTTACCAGAACTAATCGCAGTGGGACTAACGACAGCGGTGCTCGAGTCGGATGTGACCGGTGCCCTGGCAGCGTGTGCAGCGGCGGGTGCTGGTGATGATGAGCGGGTGGTCGCATTGAGGGCAGTAGTGGCGGGGAGCTTCGTTCCAGGGGATGGGCTCCTGTCCCGTGCCGGCGCAGTTGGGGCACAGATGCGACAGAGAAGCGCCACAGCCTTGACAGTAGTTGGGCTCGGGCTGGTACCGGGTACGTCTGGGCTCAGGGATGTAAAAAGTAGGATCCTGATCCTGGAAGGTCCGGTTGCATTGGTGACAGCGACTCTTAACAACCATAGTTGTGTCTCCTGTTGACGCAAGAGGTGCATAGCTCGTGTTTGCCCGGCTGATGACGCGGGTCGGCTGAATACGACCCGTGAGGCATTGTAGCGTGGATTGTGGGCGCGTGCAAGCCTACTGCGGGGTAATGGGTAGGTGCCCTGGCCATGAACTTCCCCGATGGGATTATCGGACGTTTCGCACAGTTTCCAGGCAATGATCGGAAACGCGCAGTATCAGCGCTTACAACTTGACGACAAGATTGAGCGGACGGCGCACCAAGCGCCGTCCGCTGGAACCAATTGTTAGGCCAGGTCGAAGCGGTCGAGGTTCATGACCTTGTTCCACGCCGCCACAAAGTCGTCCACGAACTTTTCCTCCGAGTCCTCACAGCCGTAGACTTCTGCAAAGGCCCGGAGCTGCGAGTTCGAACCAAAGACGAGGTCAACGCGGGTGCCGGTCCACTTGACTTCGCCCGTTGCCCGATCGCGACCCTCGAACACGTCCTCGTCTTCCGAGGTTGCCTTCCAGGTCGTGCTCATGTCAAGCAGATTCACAAAAAAGTCAGTGCTGAGCGTCTCTGGCCGCTTGGTAAAGACGCCGTGTTGGGAACCTCCAAAGTTGGCATTCAAAACGCGCATCCCGCCAATGAGAACCGTCATCTCAGGAGCGGTCAGCGTCAGCAGTTGCGCGCGATCAACCAGCAGCTCCTCGGCCGAGACGGCGTATTTGGCTTTCTGGTAGTTGCGGAACCCGTCCGCAGCCGGTTCCAGTACGGCGAACGACTCCACGTCGGTTTGCTCCTGCGACGCGTCCGTGCGTCCCGGCGCAAAGGGAACCGTCACATCGTGACCGGCCTTCTTGGCCGCTTGCTCGACACCTGCGCATCCACCCAGGACGATCAAGTCGGCGAGCGATACCTTTTTGCCGCCCGACTGCGCGCTGTTGAACTCCTTTTGGATGCCCTCCAGGGTCTGCAGCACCTTCTTCAGTTGGGCCGGCTGGTTGACCTCCCAATCCACCTGCGGCGCAAGACGGATGCGCGCCCCGTTCGCCCCGCCGCGGTAGTCGGAGCCACGGAATGTGGATGCCGATGCCCAGGCGGTCGAGACCAGTTCCGAGATCGACAGGCCCGAGGCAACGATCTTGGCCTTGAGGTCTGCGGTGTCCTGCGCGTCGATCAGCTCATGGTCTACGGCCGGCACCGGATCTTGCCAGATCAATTCCTCCTCCGGGACCTCCGGGCCGAGATAACGCGAGCGGGGGCCCATGTCGCGGTGCGTCAGCTTGAACCACGCCCGGGCGAACGCGTCCGCGAACTCTTCCGGGTTCTCGTGGAAGCGCTTTGAGATTTTCCTGTAGATCGGGTCCATGCGCATCGCCATGTCCGCCGTGGTCATCATGGTCGTCACCCGCTTCGACGGATCGTGAGCGGCCGGCGCCAGATCCTTTTCATCCGGATCGACCGGCACCCACTGCCATGCGCCGGCCGGGCTCTTGACCAGATCCCAATCATAGCCGAACAGCATGTCGAAATAGCCCATGTCCCACTGGGTCGGCTTTGGCGTCCAGGCGCCTTCGATGCCACTGCTGATCGTGTCATCCCCCTTGCCGCTGCCAAAGCTGCTCTTCCAGCCGAGGCCTTGCTCTTCGATGTCGGCGCCTTCCGGCTCGGGACCGACAAGCCCCGCATCGCCTGCACCATGAGCCTTGCCGAACGTGTGCCCGCCGGCGGTGAGGGCGACCGTCTCTTCGTCGTTCATCGCCATGCGCGCAAAGGTCTCTCGAATGTCGCGGCCAGAAGCGACCGCACTCGGTTCGCCGTCCGGCCCTTCCGGGTTCACATAGATCAAGCCCATCTGTACGGCGGCGAGAGGATTCTCGAGGTCTCGATCGCCGGAGTAGCGTTCGTCACCAAGCCACTCGCTCTCGGTCCCCCAGTAAATGTCCTCTTCCGGCTCCCAAATGTCCTCGCGCCCGCCGCCGAAGCCAAAGGTCTTGAAGCCCATCGACTCCAGCGCGCAGTTGCCGGCCAGGATCATCAGGTCGGCCCAGGAGATCTTTTTGCCATACTTCTGCTTGATCGGCCAGAGCAGCCGGCGCGCCTTGTCGAGGTTCACATTGTCCGGCCAACTGTTCAGCGGTGCAAAGCGTTGGTTGCCCGTCCCCCCCCCCCCGCGG
>JASFHU010000095.1:0-10047 GCA_050123055.1 Anaerolineae bacterium | reverse complement strand
CTCCTCGTACTCCAGAACCAATGGCACCGATAGGTTGATCATGAACTTACCACTACTGACGAGCAACAGCAATCGGTGAGAAGCACCCCTACGCGACCGCAACGCAGAAACGAGTACGTTTGTGTCAACAACAACCTGGGGATACTTCATACTTGGTATTATATACGATACCATCATTTCTGTCAAGCAGTTTGTCAGAAAGCTTCAATTGCTGAAACTCAACGCTCATGCTATACTCCGACCGTTGCGCTATGGGGCGCTAATCAGTGGCCTTAGCGCCCAGGTACTCGTTGTTGTGTGGCGGCTGAGCGGATAGTGAGCCACAGAGGAGAACACCATGGCAAACCAAGGAAAGCTACAGGGCAAGCTGGCCCTCGTCACCGGGTCTGGAACCGGGCTGGGCCGGGAAGTGGCTCTGGCCTTTGCCCGTGAGGGCGCCCACGTCGCTGTCCACTATGCCAACAGCGCCGGCGGCGCGCTCAGCGCTGTGGCCGAGATCGAGGCCCTGGGGCGGCGAAGTATCGCCTTTCAGGCAGACCTGGGCCAGGTGCAGGCTTGTTTCGAACTCGTCGACCGGGCCGCTGCCTTCCTGGGCGGGCTCGACATCCTGGTCAACAATGCCGGGATCAGCGCCACCGAGGGTTTTTTGCAGGCCACCCCGGAGCGATTCGACCGCCTGTACGACGTCAACATCCGGGGACAGTTCTTTTGCGCCCAGCAAGCAGTTCGCCACATGCTCGATCAGGGGCGCGGGGGGCGCATCGTCAATGTCACTTCCAGCCACGCCGTGTCCAGTTTGCCCGGGTTCTCGGTCTATGCCGGGACCAAGGGCGCCATCTGGTCCTGGACTCAGCAGCTTGCGGTGGAGCTGGCGCCGCTGGGCATTCGGGTGAACGGGCTTTGCCCCGGTTGGGTGGTCGTAGACAGCCACTACCGGGAAACCCCCGGCTTTGATCCCGTCGCCATCGGCGAGCACGTCCCAGCCCAGCGGCTGGGGACGCCGGCAGACGTGGCCAATGCCTGTGTCTTTTTGGTATCTGACGACAGCGAATACCTGGTCGGGCACAACCTGATCGTAGACGGGGGGCTTTTGGCCAAGCTGGCGCTGCCCGATCACAGCCGTGAGAAGAGCGACAGTTGATGGCAACCCCATCCTGCCGAATCAGCATCCTGGGTGTCACGCCTGGTTCCACTGCCGGCGCCACCGGCCAAACGAGAGGCACGTGCTATGTCAGAGAAGGACCGATTGCAGACAGAGGAGAGGGCCGTTATAGCACGCGATCTGTGCCGGCAGGCTGCCCGGCTCTACGAGCAGGCTGACTATGCCGCTGCCCAGGACCGCTACGAGCGCGCCCTTGCCATCCAGGAAGAGGTACTTGGCAAGGAGCACCCCGACACCGCCCGGAGCCTGCACGGCCTGGGCCGGGTGCGGATGGCACAGGGCGAGGACGCCCTCGCCCGCCCGCTACTGGAGCAGACGTTGGCCATCCAGGAGAGCACCCTTGGTCCAGAGCACCCCGACACCGCGACCAGCCTCCACACATTGGGCGAGTTCGAGTCCAACCAGGGTGACCTGGAGACCGGTGCCAGCCTCATGGCGCGAGCCTTCATCTCTCGGCAACTCGCACTCGGCTCGGACCACGCAGACACGCTGGACAGCTCCATCCTCCTGGCGCTCATATTATCCCAGCAAGGCGAAGTGGCTACGGCCGAACAACTACTGGCCCACGCACTGTCGCTCTGCGAGGCGGCCCTCGGCGAGCGTCACCCCACAACCGCCCGCGCCCTCAATGGCCTGGCGCGTATCTATGCCGCCGACGAGGCCACCTTTGCCCAGGCGCGTTCCCTCTACGAGCGGGCGCTGGCTAGCTACGGGCACCTGCTGGGGCCAGACCATCCGCAGACCGCCCTGATCCTCAACAACCTGGCGGAGCTGCTGACCGAAATGGGGGAGTATGGCGCGGCACTGTCGTATCTGGAGCGATCCCTTGCTATCCACGAGCGGGTATACGGTGACGGGAACTGGCGGACCTCCTTCGTGCTGGTGAACCTGGCAGACCTCCACAACAGGCAGGGTGAGCATGCTGCCGCTCGCCCATTGCTCGAGCGGGCACTGGCCATCCGCGCGCGAGCCTGGGGTGCCCAGCACAAAGAAACTGTGAGATGCAAACGCAGGCTAGAAGCCACCCTCAAGCTCGCGGTAGACCCGTAACCTGCTACTCATGCCTCGGCTCGGACAAAGAAAACGCGCCCGCAGCTTTTGCGGGCGCTGGTTTGAGATTTGACCTCGGGCCTATTCCTCGTACCGCCTCAGCACCAGGCAGGCGTTCTGCCCGCCCAGCCCGAACGAATTGGACATGGTTGTTCGCACGTCGGCTTCGCGGGCGACGTTGGGCACGTAGTCCAGATCGCACTCTGGATCGGGCACCTCGTAGTTGATCGTCGGATGGATGATCCCGCTCTGGATGCTCTTGACGCAGGCCATCGCCTCGATGGCCCCGCTGCCGCCCAGCGGGTGCCCGACCATCGACTTGGTGGAACTGACCGGCACCTGATAGGCCCGCTGGCCCAGCGCCTTTTTGATCGCCTTGGTTTCGGTGGGGTCTCCCACCACGGTGCCGGGGCCGTGGGCGTTGATATAATCGATGTCCCCCGCAGATGCGCCCGCGTTTTCCATGGCCTCCGCCATCACCCGCGTCGCGCCGTCGCCCTCCGGATCGGGAATGGCGGCGTGGAATGCATCCGAGTTGGCCGCATACCCCTGCACCTCGGCATAGATGGGCGCGCCCCGGTCCAGCGCCTTGTCCAGGCGCTCCAGGACAAACATCGCCGTGCCCTCGGCACTGACGAACCCATCTCGCCGGGCATCGAACGGCTTGCAGGCCTGTTCCGGGTGGTCGTTGTCGCCGGCCAGAACGCGCATGATGGAGAACGAGCCGACGATCACCTCGTGGACCATCCCCTCCACGCCGCCGGCCAGCATCAGATCGGCGGCCCCCCGCCGGATGGCCTCGGTGGCATCACCGACCGCCTGCGCGCCCGCAGCACAGGCCGTCACCGTCGTGTTGTTATACGCCTTGCACTGGAAGCGCAGGCTCACGTAATGGGCCGGCATATTGGCCAACACGCCCATGGCCTGGAAGGGATTGACCCGCCTGAGTCCCTTGGTCTGGTAGGTGTTGATCCCCTCCATGGCGAAATCGAACCCTCCGAGCCCCGTTCCGATGACCACCCCGGACCGTTCCGGATCGGGCACCTGCTCGCCCAGTGCGGCGTCCTCCATGGCCTGCACCGCAGCCGCAACCGCGAGCTGTGAGCAGCGGGCCATGCGCCGGGCCTCTTTGAAAGGGATGTAGTCGCGGGCATCGAATCCTTTGACCTCTCCGGCGATCCGGATCGGCAGGTGGCTGGGGTCAAACTGGGTGATTTCGGTGATCCCCGACCGGCCGGCGATCAGGCCGGCCCATGTCTCGTCTACGGTCAGACCCAGCGCAGTGATGGCCCCCATCCCGGTGATGACAACCCTTTCCTTGATCTCTCTTTGCCTCATAGTCTCTCCAACGTTTTGGACCCCGGGGTCCAGATCGTCCCATTGCCCCTGGGAATCGAACCCGCCGCTGGCGCGATCCAGGTTTGTCTAGCGCTCGCGTTCCGCAAGCCCTTGCTTGATGGCATCCAGGACGCCATTTTCCACCGCCTGGGCCGCCATCCGGATCCCATTCCGGATCGCCCGCGCGTCGGAGCGGCCGTGGCCCACGATGACCACGCCGTCGACCCCTAACAGCGGCGCGCCGCCATACTCGCGGTAGTCCAGCCTCTTCCTGACCTGGTCAAAGGCCGGCTTGGCCAACATGGCGCCCACCTTTGACATGCTGCTGCTGGTGATCTCGGTCTTTAGGAGATCGAACAAATACTTGGACACGCCCTCGGCCAGCTTGATGATCACATTGCCCGTGAACCCGTCCGTCACGACGACGTCGGCGTGTCCCCAGGGGATGTCCTTCCCCTCGGCATTGCCTACAAAGTTAAAGCCGCCCTCCTTGAGCAGGGGGACCGTCTCCTGGACCAATTGGTTGCCTTTGCCCTCCTCCTCGCCGTTGGAGACGATGGCCACCCGGGGATTGCCCACGCCCAGGACCCGCTCGGCATAGATCGAGCCCATCAGGGCGAACTGGACCAGGAACTCTGGCCTGCAGTCGGCGTTGGCGCCAATGTCCAGGACAAAGCAATAGCCCTGGGGGGTCTTGCTGGGAAAGATGGTCGACAGGGCGGGCCGCTTGATGCCCCGGATGCGGCCCAGGCGAAAGAGCGCCGCCGCCAGCGCCCCGCCCGAATTGCCGGCCGTGAAAAAGGCATCCGCCTCGTGGCGCTTGAGCAGTTCCATGCCGACAACCATGGACGAGTCTTTCTTGGCCTTTACCGCCGCTGCCGGATGCTCGTCCATCTCGATCACCTGGCTGGCGTGGTACACCGTCAGGGGCAGCCCAGGCGTATCGTGTCGCGCCAGCTCCGTCTCAATCGCCGCTCCCTGCCCGATCAGGATGATCTCGAAACCCAGATCGCGGGCGGCCTGGACTGCCCCATCCACTACAATGGCCGGGGCCTGGTCGCCGCCCATTGCGTCCACTACGATCTTCATCTACCTTCTCCTCCTCCGTTCCGGGTTGTGCATCGTTTTCGGTGGAGATACCGTATTGGGACCACCTGTCATCGCGAGGAGCGTCAGCGACGAAGCGATCCCCGGCTGCGCAAGTGGGGGTTGCTTCGCTGACGCTCGCAACGACAGAGTCAAGTAAGTTCCCAACGAAATGTATACTCCATCCCGTTCCAGCTCCCTCTGAAAAAACACGGAAAACCATCAAAAGACACGTCCAGCGAGAGGGTCTCTCGCCCGGCGAGCGTCGGGCTGAAGGCACAGTGACCCGGGAACGCCTTGACCGCTGCCCCTCAGGTCGCCCGAAACCAAGTCCGGACACGCGACTACTGGAACAGTCGCTCCAACTCCTGGGTGCTGGGTTCCGTCGCCACATGCTCCCCATCGAACAGGATCGTCGGCACCGATTGGTTGCCGCCGTTCAGCTCCTCGACGTGGCGGGCAGCCTCCTTGTCCTGGGAGACATTGATCTCGGTGTAGGGGATCCCCCTCTGGTCGAGCCAGCGCTTGACCCGCATCACGCTCCCGCACCAGGGCCGGCTATAAATTGTTATCTGGGGATATGTCTTTGCCATGCTGACCTCTTTTTGACCAAACAAGCACCCAGCAACAGGGTACCCATAGGTGGTTAGCTGGCCCCTAGTGTACCCCAAGAGCGCCCGGAACGCAAGTTGTTCGCCACCATCGTTTTCCAAAATTGCCAGTTCGATAAATTGTGGTATAATCGGAGAAATATGGTCTCGACAGTGGCGTGGGGAGGCGCTGGCGGTAGGTCGGTCTGGCAAGTCTCCTGGAGGCCCTGCCAATCCCGGAACCGCAGCTTCCACGCAAAGCAGTCCTTTTGGTTCGAACGCGCCCCATTCGGGTGCGTCTTGAGCACAGGAGAGGAGGTGGTAGGCAGCCCCAAACACAGAAGAGCCCTTCCAACGTAGACAATTTTTGAAAGTGGTAAATCAGAACCATCAAGATCTGGAGGAGAGCAATGAAAAAGTCAATTTTCAGCCTGTTGGCCGTACTGGTGGTGTTGAGCCTGCTCATCGCCGCTTGTGGCGGCGCTGAGGAACCGACCGCGGCCCCTGAGGCCCAACCTACGCAGGCGGAGGCCGCGCCCGAGCCCACAGAGGCAGAAGCCGCCCCTACCGAGGCACCACCTGCGGGCGAGCCGGTCAACATCACCATCTGGCACCAGTGGACCGGTGACTATCTGAACGCCATCACCGCGGCTTTTGACGCCTACACGGAAATGAATCCCAACGTGACCATCGACCTGTCGACACCCGAAGACCCGTCCAACGCCTTCCCCGTAGCGGTCCCCGCAGGCGAGGGGCCAGACATCATGGGCTGGGCCAACGACCGGATCGGCGAGTGGGCGCTGGCAGGCTACATCGTGCCCCTCAGTGACCATGGGGTCGACATGACCTTCATGAGCAGCAACTTTGAGCCGGCAGCGGTGCGAGGCGTGGTCTGGCGGGACATGATCTGGGCGCTGCCCGAGAGCCAGGAGGGCATTGCCTTTGTCTACAACAAGGACATGGTGGACGAGCAGTACCTGCCCTCTGACCCGACCGACTTTGCCGACCTGCTGGCCAAAGCGGAGGCTTTCTACAACGACACGGGCAAGTACCTGGTCTGCAACCAGGGCCTGGGCAACGCGGACGCCTACCACGTGGCGCCCATCTACTTTGGCCATGGCATGCCCGAGTATGTGGATGACCAGGGCAACGTGTACATGGACACGCCCGAGGGCATCGCGGCGGCGGAGTGGATGGTGGAGTTCAGCCAGTACGCACCGGCCGAGACGAGCCACGAGATCTGCCAGACGATGATCACCGAGGGGGAGGCAGGTGCCTGGTGGACCGGTCCGTGGGCCATCTCTGACCTGGAGGCGTCGGGCGTGAACTATGGGATCCTGCCCATGGGCGGTCCCTTTGTCGGCATCAAGACGATGATGCTCACCCCGAACGCCGTGACCCGGGGCAGCGCAGAGGTTGCGCTGGACATCATCAAGTACTTTACCAGCCCCGAGGTGCAGGCGACCGTGGCCGTGGCCAACAAGACGATCCCGGCAGCCACCGGTGCGCTGATGGATCCCGACGTCCAGGCATTGGACACGCTGCGCGGCTTTGGCGCCTCGCTGAACCTGGGGACGCCGATGGCCAATACGCCATTCGCCAGTGCCCAGTGGGGTCCGGTGGGTGATGCCACCACCGCCGTGTGGACCGGCGCCCAAGCCCCCGAGGAGGCCATGCAAGCGGCGCAGGCAGCCATCGAGCAAGCCGTCATGGACATGGGCGGCCCGCCGGCTGAGACAACCGCCCCCGAGCCCGAAGAGGAAGCCGCCATCACGGACGAGCCGGTGAACATCTCCATCTGGCACCAGTGGACGGGTGACTATCTGAACGCCATCACCGCGGCCTTTGACGCCTACACGGAGATGCACCCCAACGTGACCATCGACCTGTCGACGCCCGAAGACCCGTCCAATGCCTTCCCAGTGGCCGTTCCCGCGGGCGAGGGACCGGACATCATGGGCTGGGCCAACGACCGGATCGGTGAGTGGGCGCTGGCGGGCTATGTCGAGCCCCTCAGTGACCATGGCGTCGACATGACCTTCATGAGCAGCAACTTTGAGCCGGCGGCGGTGCGAGGCGTAGTGTGGCGGGACATGATCTGGGCGCTGCCCGAGAGCCAGGAGGGCATTGCCTTTGTCTACAACAAGGACATGGTGGACGAGCAGTACCTGCCCTCTGACCCGACCGACTTTGCCGACCTGTTGGCCAAGGCGGAGGCTTTCTACAACGACACGGGCAAGTACCTGGTCTGCAACCAGGGGTTGGGCAATGCGGACGCCTACCACGTGGCGCCCATCTACTTTGGTCACGGCATGCCCGAGTACGTGGATGACGAAGGTAACGTCTACATGAACACGCCCGAGGGCATCGCGGCGGCGGAGTGGATGGTGGAATTCAGCCAGTACGCGCCGGCCGAGACGAGCCACGAGATCTGCCAGACGATGATCACCGAGGGGGAGGCAGGTGCCTGGTGGACCGGCCCCTGGGCCATCTCTGACCTGGAGGCGTCGGGCGTGAACTATGGGATCCTGCCCATGGGCGGTCCTTTTGTCGGCATCAAGACGATGATGCTCACCCCGAACGCCGTGACCCGGGGCAGCGAGGCGGTTGCGCTGGACATCATCAAGTACTTTACCAGCCCCGAGGTGCAGGCGACCGTGGCCGTGGCCAACAAGACGATCCCGGCGGCCACTGGCGCGCTGATGGACCCCGATGTCCAGGCCCTGGACACGCTGCGCGGCTTTGGCGCCTCCTTGAACCTGGGAACGCCGATGGCCAACACGCCGTTCGCCAGTGCCCAGTGGGGTCCTGTAGGTGACGCCACCACCGCTGTGTGGACCGGTGCTCAGGCCCCGGCTGATGCCATGCAGGCGGCACAAGACGCCATCGAAGCAGCCATCGCAGACATGCAATAGGCAGTGAGACACGGGGAGAGGCAACGTTAGCCTCTCCCCGTTTTCCTTCTCACCAGGAAAGGAGATAGAACATGGTCGGCTGGTCCGGACGCCGCAAGACGTTGACGATCCTGGCCTTCGTCCTGCCCACACTCCTCGCCATCGTTGTCTTTAGCGTCTATCCCTTCATCTACAACGGTTTCATCTCTCTCACCAACCGGGGCAGGTTTCACCCCAACCCCGATTGTTCGCAGACCATCTGGAAGATCGTGGAACCTATGTGCTGGCTGGGCGAGCCGCCGCAAGGCCTGGCGGATCCTTACAGCTTTAATGATCCCCTTCTGAAAAACTATGGTGACCTGCTCGGCGGCCTGTTTACTGCCGATTCGGTCCTGGCCCTGGGCAAGGTGGCGCTCGCGGTGGTGCCCTTGCTGGTGGCGCTCTTTGTGAACCGCCGCATGGGCCGGCGGCTCACCCGTCCGGTGCCTGCCTGGGTGGTCTGGCTGGCCGGTCTGGCCGTCGCCGGGCTCCTCTTCTGGCTCCTGAATCTCCCCGAGGCCCTGCGCACTCTATCGGCATCGGGCGACTTTATCATGGTCAATGTCCGCACCATCCTCTACGTCGTCATCTGCATCCCCCTCTTTTTCGTCATGGGTCTGACGATGGCCCTCATCCTGAACAACGACCATCTCAAGGGGCGCACCTTTTTCCGGGTGGTGCTCATTGTCCCCTGGGCCGCTTCCACCGTGGCCATCATGATGTCGCTGATCTGGCAGTTCTTCTTCCGGCAGCAGGGGACCATCAACCAGCTCCTGGCTCTGGTGAACATCGAGGGACCAGCCTACCTGAACGAGGATGTGTGGGCTTTTGCCATCGTCGTCCTGGTCAACCTGTGGTACACCTACCCCTTTTTTATGGTCGTCATCCTGGGCGGCTTGCAGTCGATCACGCCCGACCTGTACGAGGCGGCTGACGTAGACGGCGCCAGTTGGTGGCAGCAGTTGATGAACATCACCCTGCCCCTGCTGCGACCGGCCATCCTGCCGGCCATCGTCCTCAGCACCCTCACCACCTACAAGGTAGATGCCGTGGTCTGGGGACTGACCAAAGGCGGGCCGGTCAAAGGCGCCGGGATTCCGGGGGCCACCGAGTTTGTCATGGTCCATGCCTACAAACAGATCTTTCAGACTGGCGCCTTTGGCCGGATGGGCGCTTTTGCGGTCATCCTCTTTGTCGCCCTCTTTGCGGCCACGCTGTACAGCCTGCGTATGACGCAGATCACGAGAGGAGCATACGAATGATCCACCCACCGAAACCTGCAGTCAAGGTCTTGATGTATGCTATCCTGGTGCTGGCCGCCATCTTTGCCCTCTATCCGGTCTGGTTTGGCGTCCTGGCCTCGGGCAGAGCCGGCGATCGCCTCTACACGCTGAACCTGGCCGGCATGTTTATCCCCACCGAGTGGACCTGGGACAACTACAAGATCATGCTCACCGAGAAACCATTTCTCACCTGGATGAAGAACAGCCTCTTTGTGGCTGGGTTCACCGCAGTGGCCGCCCTGTTCATCGGCACCTCGGCCGCCTTTGCCTTTTCCCGCTTCAAGTTCTACGGTCGCCAGGGGGGTCTCACCCTCTTCCTGGCCATCCAGGCCTTCCCGGGCATCCTGGCCCTGGTGGCCATCGCCCAGATCCTGGCCGCCCTCGGTCTCTTTGCCAACCATTGGGGTCTCATCATCGCCTACATGGCCGGCGCCTTGGTCTTTGTCACCTGGAACCTGAAAGGCTACTTTGACACCATCCCCATAGACCTGGAGGAGTCGGGCATGATCGACGGGGCGGGACCCATCCAGTCCTTTGTCTACATCGCCCTGCCCCTGGCCCGGCCGGCCCTGGCCGTCACCGCCCTGTTCGGCTTTATGGCTGGT
>JASFHU010000094.1:0-10069 GCA_050123055.1 Anaerolineae bacterium | reverse complement strand
CCATCGCTCGGCCATTGTCAATCTCGATCGGGTCCAGGAGATCATCCCCTGGTTCAAGGGTAGCCATATCCTGCGATTGACCACCGGCGCCGAGGTGGATCTGAGTCGGGCACAGGCCCGGGCGTTGCGCAAGATCCTGGATTGGTAACCTGCGGGAGCGAGTCTACCCCCTATTTGGACTGCCGGGATACCCTTTGCTTTTTGACCAGCCTGCATCAAGCAAGCAGGATCTGCCTGGCCCAATCTGCTGCCCGCTCCAATTCACCCTCAAATAGTGGTCCTTCGGTATCTGTGACATAGAACCCTTCGGGAGGAACGGCCAGTTCCCCGCCCTTCTTCTCAAGCCTGTCGGCGATGGGCTTGGCAGCATAGCCGAATATCTTGACCAAGAAAGCCAGGATACGCACTTTTTCTATCTCGGCTTCTCTGTAGCGGGTATCAAAGGCAGCCACCTTGACCCCCTCCAAGCCGTCATTGGGAATGCTTTTCAGCAAGCTGGTGGTCGCGCCTGTTGGGCTGAACTGCCGGGTGGGAGAGCCAACGACCAGTAGCGTCAAGCCTGCGAACTGCCCCGGCTGCACGTCGCCCACCTGGCGCACCTCGACCTCCTCGGGGGAGCCCAGACCCTCGCCGATGGCCTGGGCAACCCGGCCCGTGTTGCCAAATACCGAATCGTAAACGACCATTGCCTTCATGATTTCACCCCTTTACCTCTACCAGTGCGCTTGCCCAGGCAGCAGCACGCTCCGCTTCTCCCGCCTTGAGCGGTCCCTTTTTGAGACCCCTGACGAAAAAGCCTCCCGGCGCGCCCGCGAGCATCCAACCCTTGTCCTGGAGCATGTCCGCCATTTTGGACGCAGCAAAGCCACCCCAACGCTCGAGGAAAAACCAGGTCAGCCGGGTGTCAAAGGTGGCCGCCCTGGCACTCTCGCGGGCTGGCGGACCGATCCTGTTCAGAAGGCCCTGGACCGCCTCTGTGGGCAGGGCGCCGTGGGTCGGAGAGCCGATGATGAGCAGGTCCACGGCCTCCAGGTCACCCACACTCACCTGGCCCACGCGCAGCACCGGCACCGTGCCGGGGATCGCGTCACCGATGGCCCGGGCGATAATCTCTGTATTCCCATAGAGCGAGTCATAGACAACCACTGTCTTCAACTTTTACCTCCCAACGAGAATAGAGTATACACGCACGCCATCGAATGATCCCGACGGAAACCTATCTTTCTCTGGGTATCAAAGGCAGAGCCGGTCTTTGGCAGCAGTTATGCATCCCTTGCTGAACCCAGCACCCCCTGACGCATTGTAATACGGCTTTGCTCCCAAGGCAAGTCAGGGTTCGAGAGGAGATTCGGCCAGAGGACGGCTCAGCAAGTTGCGATTATCCCCCTGCTGCTCCCCCACGGATCCCGTCCGTGCGGCGCCGGGACAGAAGCATGGGAATCGGATCAAGCAGTTTGCACAGGATTCTGGGCGGCATGCCCGCCTCACTCATCATCGGTCCAGCCAGGATGTCGTCAAAGGCCGGATAGGTGCCTTCATCGCTGACGATCCAGGCCTCGAACAGGATGAGGTTGCTTTCGCCATCCCAGTCAATGGTCGGGATCTGCTCCCGGGTGACCAAACCGGCACCGAGCATCCCCTGGTACAGGGGTTCATCGAACAGCGTCTCACAGGCGATCCACCTCTCGTCCAGATGGCACTCACACCAAAAGTGGCCGACAGGGCTCGGCAGCCGGTGGTAGATGAATCGGGGGATGAAAGCCCTCAGCACTTCCTTCCTCACCTGTACCAGGTGACACCGCGCCGGGATGCCGGCGGCCCGCAGCAACGCAACCTGGAGATTGACCTTGTTGCAGTAGTCGTTCACCCGCTTGTCCAGAGTCTCCGAAGCCTTTTCCCAGATGTCCAGGGTTGCATCAAACGGGATCGCATCCCGGACAAAGTAGAATATCTCGAGCGCTTTGTCTTTGGGCGTGCTCGCTCCCTGAACGAGTGCCTTGGCTCTGTCTCGCACAGCCGGATGATCAGAGTTGCAGAGCTTGGTGGCCCTCAAGTGCGCAGACGATGCCGGCTCGATTCTCATGGCCAATTCCCTGTTGGGTGAGCGACCAGGTTTTCATACCGGGTCGCTGCTCCTGATTCCCAGAAACCGTACTCACCTGACTCCATACTGTACCATCCCCAAATAAGGCGCAATTGCTTGCGCGAGTAGTATAGCCCAGACTCCTGGAACTGCCAAGGCGGCTTGGGGGGAAGTGGACAGGAGATAACCACATTCAGAAACAAGCAGGCTCTATTTCCGTCTGCAGCGAATGGGTCCATCCTATCGTATTGACAGTTACTCAGAAATTTGGTACACTCCGGGCTGAGATAGACACCTGACTGACAACTCTGCAGCTGGTGGACCTTCTGCAGGTGAACGGCAATTGGTGCACTGCAACAGTCCATGCAACATGCCTGGCGGGGGTCGTTTGTAGCTCGTAACACAACACTTTCCAAGGAAGGAAAAAGACAGATGAGAGAGCTATCATCGCAGCAACAGAAGCAACTCCAGGAGATCTTTGGCCCGCACGTGGTTTTTGACCGGCTGGAGTGCATGTTCTACAGCCACGACGTGGGCTCGCTGCCCAGTCTAGTCAAGCCCCTGGTCGGTAGCACACTGCCGGCAGGCGTGGTCCAGCCGCTGACCGAGGAGCAAGTGATCCAGTTGATTGCCATCGCCCGCACCCACAACATCCCACTTGTGCCACGCGGCAAATCCACTTCTGGCTACGGCGGCGTGATGCCGACCCAGGGCGGGCTGGTGGTGGATTTCGCCTGGATGAACGAGGTCCTGGAGATCGATGCCGATGCGATGACGGTCACCGTGCAGCCCGGCACCGTGTGGGATAAGCTAGACAAGGACTTGAGAAAACAGGGCATGACTCTGCGCACTTACCCGTCCAGCGCACCGTCCTCCACGGTGGCTGGCTGGTTGGCCCAGGGCGGCGTCGGCTTTGGCAGCTACGAGTATGGCACCTTCCGCGAGAACGTTGTCTCCTGCCGGGCCGTGATGCTCAGCGGCGAGGTCCGTCAGTTCTCGGGAAAAGATTTGGACCTGATCAGCGACGCCGAGGGCATCACCGGCCTAATCACCGAAGTGACCGTCCGCGTGCGCGAGTCCGAGCCAGAGGCGCTGTGGGGGGCGAGCTTTGATACCGCTGCCACCCTGGCTCAGGCGCTCAAGGCCGTTCGGGAGAATGAGCTGCCGCTGTGGTCGATCAGCTTCATCAATCCAACAATGGCCGATGTCCGCAACAACTTGCCCCCCCATATGGAACATGGTCATGTCGTGGAGGAGCATCGTCCAGAGATTCCATCAGGATATGTGGCTGTTTTCGTCGCCCCTGAATCGCGGCGAGCGAGCATCGAGACCAGGCTGTCCAATGTGATTCGCGCTGCCGGTGGGGAGTTGGTAGATGCCGAGATCGTGGCCCACGAGTGGGAGAACCGCTTCAATCTCATGCACGGCAAGCGGCTGGGGCCGAGCACTGCCCCCAGCGAGGTCGTGGTCCCATTGGCCAACCTGGACGGCGCGCTCGAAGGCATCGAAGAGCGCGTCCAATTGCCGATGCTCATGGAGGGCATGCTCACCACCCATCCGACCAACGGCGAGGCCGACGACGTGACCTTGCTGGGCTTTATCCTCCACGACGAGCGCAAACTCACCTTCAACTTTGCCTTTGCCCTGGCCTTGACGGTACTCAAGGTCGCCAAAGAGAATGGTGGACGGGCCTATGCCACCGGTCTCTACTTTGCCAACGAAGCAGAAAACGTCCTGGGTGCCGACCGTGTGCGTCGCCTGAGCGAGTTCAAGGCGGCAGTGGACCCCCAGGGCTTGTTGAACCCCAACAAGGTGCTGGCCGGCAAGCCGTTGCTCTCCGCCCTGATGACCATGGCCGGCGCCTTTGAGCCCATCGTGCGCGTCTTTGGCAATGCGGCCAAGGTACCGGTCGGCGAGCGGATCGAGGGCCAGGGCCGCCGTGGCATCCCCGACGACGTGGCCTGGTACGCCTATGCTTGCACCCAGTGCGGGTATTGTGTGGATGAATGCGACCAGTACTATGGCCGCGGCTGGGAGAGCCAGACATCCCGTGGCAAGTGGTACTTCCTCCGGCAGTATATGGAAGGAAAAGCCGACTGGAACCAGCAGATGGTGGATACAATCCTGGCCTGCACCACCTGTGAATTGTGCAACGTCAAATGCTGTGAAGACCTGCCCATCGAACCCAGTTGGCTCAAGCTGCGCGGCCAATTGATCCACGACGAAGACCGGATGACCTTCCCACCCTTTGAGATCATGCGCCAGTCGTTGCGCAAAGAGAATAACATCTGGGCCTCATACCGCGTCGACCGCCCTAAATGGATGCCCGAGGAGGTGCTGGGAGAACTGCCTGAGCAGGCCGAGATCGCTTACTTTCCCGGTTGTACCGCCTCCTACGTGGAGCATGATATCGCCCAGGCGACGGCCTGCCTGTTGCACAAGTCTGGTGTCGAGTTTACCTACCTTGGCCACGACGAAGCATGCTGCGGCATCCCCATGCTGGTCGCCGGGCTTTGGGATGCCTGGGAGGACATCCTGCGCCAGAACGTTCAAGCCATGAAGGCGCGGGGTGTCAGCACAGTGGTTACTTCGTGCCCGGCTTGCTGGCTGGTGTGGCACACCCTGTATCCTGAATGGGCACAGAAGCTGGGCATTGAGTACGATTTCGAGGCCAAACACTATAGCGAGATCCTGGCTGAAAAGATCGAGGCCGGCATATTCCACCTCGACCGCGAGGTGAACATGAAAGTCACCTGGCACGACTCCTGTCACATGGGCCGCGCCGGCAACATCTATGAGGCGCCACGTAAGCTGATCCAGGCCATCCCCGGCATCGAGTTCGTGGAGATGGAGCACAACCGCCAGGAGGCCCATTGCTGTGGCTCCGTACTGAGCCTGGTGGCCGACCCGGATGTCGGCGAGCGGGTGGGCGATGTGCGTTTGCAGGAGGCCGAGGCAGCCGGCGCCGAAGCCGTGATCGCCGCCTGCCCTTGCTGCGAGGTACAGCTCCGAGTCACTGCGGACAAGACCGGCCGTGACCTGCCCATCATCGACCTGTCAGCCTTGACCTGTGAGGGCGCGGGGATTGAGTACCCCGACTCGACGCCGTATGCCCTGGAGATGTGGTCCGTGTTTGAGGCCATGATCCGCCTGCTCAAGCCGGAGGCCATGGCAGACTTTATGGCCGATCTGCTACCAGAGATGATCGCAGCCATGCCCGGTCCCTTCCCGGCAATGATGAACATGGTCAAAGCCTCGCCGGAGCCGGTCCGGGATGCCATGGTCGTGATGATGCGCCCGGTGATGCCCGTTCTCTTCCCCCGGCTGCTGCCGGGCATGATGCCCAAGGTGATGCCCGACATGCTTGCCGCCGTGGGCGAGCGCATCGCCATGCCCCAACACATGGAGGAGCAGATGCCCGATCTCATGCCAGCGGCTATGGAGAACCTGATGCCCAAGATGCTGCCGCTGATCATCCCCTACTTTGTGCCACACATGGAGGCCTATCTGAAAGGCGAAGCCACCAACGGCCATTGAGATTGCGCCAGCTCGACGAACGCATGGCCGGCAACCGCTTCAGGCCGCGAGACTACCGGGAGGGTGATGCCTCAGAGATACCCTTTCGAGTTGGCCGCTGCGCTTCAGAATAACGGAGGCGTGAAAACGATGCCACAACTGGTCAAGGGGGGCAAGTGGGTCTTTGGTTGGGTGACCGTCGGACCACATGGAGAGCTGCCAATTCCGCCGGAGGCTTGGCATGAGTACGGCTTCCAGTCGGGAGAGGAGGCAGTCTTCCTGCCCGGCAGCCGAACTTCCGGCGGATTTGCGCTCAGCACGCCACGGCTGTTGGCACAGGCAGCCGGGCCCTTGCATACACGCATCCGGGCGCGGGACCGGATAGGTGAGGATGCGCAGATCGTGATAGAGCCGGCGGTGGTGGGCGTCCATCCGGGGGACCGGCTGCTGGTGGTCCGGGGGAGCGGCCGGGCGCTGGGGTTCGTGGCCCGGGGCCCCATCTTGGACGAAGCGCTGAAGCATCCCGAGTTGGAGGTATTCAGCGTAGTACCCTGAATCGACGTTGGCATGGCGGATGCCAGTCGCGAAGGCGGGCTCTGCGCCGCCGGAAGTAATCCTCACGAAACCTTGACGCCTCACTTGACACGCCTGCCCATTCTTGCTATAGTGTCCTGGTCTGCTGCATTGAGCCAGTCGCACTCTGGCCTTCTCGCCCTGTTCCGGGTGCCAACCGGTCCGGGAGCGCTGTACAGACTTGAGCAAGGGAGACCATGGTAAAGAGAGACACAGCCCAAGAGCGCATGACGCCAAAGGAGAGGATGTTGCGGGCCCTGGCCGGGGAGAAAAGCGACGTGCTGCCTGCTGCGCCCTGCTACCCGGGTCTCTTCCTGGCCGACTTTGAGCGGGCGTTTTATGTCGAGCAGTACCGGACGCGCCTTCGTGAGTGCGACGCCAATCGCTACCCCGTGGATCACGAGGAGGACACAGTCTTTCGCCTGCGGGCTAGGGTCCAGTCGTACGGCATCTTTAAAGTGAGGCCGGACTGGATCGAGATGGGTCGCGGCGCCAGCCGTGCCTGGGCCGAGCGTACCGCCATCGTCGAGGAAGACGGGGTCCTGTACTACCAGGATCTCGCCACCGGAAAGCGGGCCGCGATGCACCGCGCCCCCCTGCCCCGCGGCGACGCCGAGCTGAGCGAGGAGAACCCCTCCGAAACCGACGTCTGGGATGTTTCGGACCAGATTCGGGATGACGACGACGTCGACCGGCTGATCCCGATCCCCAGCCGCGAGCAACTGTTGGCCAGCGGCCACCTGGACGTGATGCGCCAGGCCGTCGACATCTACGGTGGACAATACTTTATGTCGACCATCCTGGACACACCCTTTTCCTACGTCTCAGACCTTCTGGGGTTCTACGGTCTGATGACCATCCAGCACGACCGGCCCAAGCTGCTGCACTATATGCTCCAGCGCCAGTTGGCCCAAACCCAGGAGGTAATGGCCGCCCTCGCCGCTGTTGGCCTGCACGGGGTCTATGTGGAGGAGGTGTTCACCAGCGCTGACCTGATCTCGCCGCGCGCTTACGACGAGTTTGTCTTTGCTTACAACCAGCCTTTCTTCCGGTACATGCGGAATGTGGGCCTGTTGCCCATCCACTATGCCTGCGGCGACATCCTGCCGCGCCTGGAGTCCATGATCGAGTGCGACGTCGCCGCGGTGGCCGTTGAGGAGAGCAAAAAGAATTTCCGCATCGAGATCGAGGAGGTGGTCGAGCGGGTCGCCGGCCGCGCCGCCGTGTTTGGCAACATCGACGCCGTCAAGTTCGGCCTGGGGGCCACCATGGACGAGATGGCCGCCGAAGTCAAGCGCCAGGCGCGCATCGGTGCCAGGGCCAACGGCTTTGTGGTCAGCACCGGCAGCCCCTTTCCCCTGGATACCAACCCCCGCCTTATCGATGCATTGGTGTCCACGGCGCATTCGCTGCCCGGCTAAGGACAGAGTCAATCCCTAACTCGTCGGTTCAAGCTACCCGCTGCGGTCTAGACCAAGGCATTTCAATCGGCGTGCATTCTGGTCAGGCTCAAAGCACACCTGATTCATTGGCCCCGCTGGCGCCGCCGGCGACGTCTCCCACCACCCCTTCTGTGATTCTGAGCGCGGAGACTGGGTGTACGTCCAGGGCCGGCCGTGCTTCTCTGTCCGATGACCCATTGATCCAGGCTGTAGAGCAAGTGATCGGCCAGACGGGGCACGATCTCGCGTCCGGCCCAGGTCAGGGCGGCGCCCACCACGGGCAGCACCTTTGCCCGCAGGGGAACGACGGCAGCTTCCAGGCTGGGACTGGGGCTCACGGGCCTGGCCTGGAGGACTGCGATGCCACCACGTGCGACCTCTTGGGTGCTGAAGGCGATGGCCTCTTCAGGACAGGCAGCCACACAGGCTTCACATTCTCGGCACAGTCTCTCCTCCACCACTGCCTTATCGTCGATCAGATAGAGGGCGCCTTCAGGGCAGACATCCACACACGCGCCGCAGCCGTTGCAGCGCGCCAGATCGATCGTGATCAAATCAATTCACCTCCTTGACCGGACATCCATTCTCACGCCTCCAATCGAGCTCGGACTCGGGACCAAAGCGCCCCAACTGCCGTCGCTACGATGCCATCAGGCTGGTAGGCGGTCACCGGCTGGCCGTGGACCATGGCCTGGGTGACCACGGTGTCGTACGGCACCTTGCCCACAACCTCGAAGCCTTTGGCCTGGCAGTAGATCTCAATGGATGCCGTGTGCCCGGGATTGAGGTCCGCCTTGTTGATGCACACCAGCGGCGGCACGCGAAAGTGGGTCACGGTGGCCAGGGCACGCTCCAGGTCGTGGATGCCCGAGACGGTGGGCTCTACCACCAGCAGGGCCAGGTCGGCCCCGGCACTGGCCGCGATCACCGGACAGCCAATGCCCGGCGGCCCATCCACGATCAGCACGTCACGCCCCTCATCCAGGCCCAGCAACCGCCCGTGCTGCTTGACCAGGGTCACCAGCTTGCCCGAATTCTCCTGGGCCGCAAACAGGTGGGCGTGGAACAGCGGCCCAAAGGCGGTGTCGGAACGGTACCAGAGGCCCGCCTGCCGTTCTTCGCACCGTATGGCGCCTTCTGGACACTGGTAGACGCACGAGGCACAGCCCTCGCAATCCAGAGGATCGATCCGGTACTGGTCGTCGCCGGGGATCACAGCGTCGAAGCGACAGACCTCGGCACAGCGACCGCACAGGGAACAGCGCGCCGAGTCGATGATGGCCACCTGCCCGCCCATAAAGACGCGCTCCTCCAGTTTGGTCGGCGCGAGCACCAACTCCAGGTTCGCCGCGTCCACATCGGCATCGGCCAGCACAATGGCCATCTCTTGTGAGGCCAGGTGGGCCAGGGCGGCCGCCACCGACGTCTTGCCGGTGCCCCCTTTGCCACTGAGGATGACCAGTTGTTTCATGGTCCTCCTGCCCCGCTATTTGAAGCGATCATCCGACCTTTTCTCCTTGATGTTTTCCCTGGCATTCTCTAGCCAGCCCGTCCGCTGCACCGCGTGGTGGTCAAACTCCGGGACGTAAGGCTTGATGTCCAGCAAGGGCGTACCATCCACAATGTCCACATTCTCGATCTGCAGCACGTTTCCCTCAATGCCCAACAGCCTCACGATCGACAGGCCGATGGGGTTCGGACGGCTTGGCGCGCGAGTAGCAAACACGCCCCGCGGTTCGCGGTCGAGGAAGGGGATGACGCTCAGCCTGACCTGTGTGACACGGTGAAAATGGTACAGCAGGATGATGTGCGAAAATCCTCCCAGATCCTTCAGGCCGGCGGCAAACTCGGCAAACACTTCGACCGTCCCACAGATCCCGACCGCCGCTGTTGGCTGGATAGGTACGTCTTCGATGCCCTCAAAGGGACTATGGATAATGCCAATCGGCTGGTACGATAGGGCCGTCACTGTGAGCCTCTGCAGCCTGTGACAGACCGGGCAATTTGCCTATAAAGTTCCCGGAACGCACCTCGATACTCCGGCAGGGCCTCCACCAGCGCCTGGCCATCGGAAAGTGCCTCGGCGATGCGCCGGTCCAGTGGGATGCGCATCAAGATGGGGATGTCTTCGGCAGCACAGTAGGCGTCCACGCCGCTGTCGCCGACCCCATCCCGGTTCACGACCACGCCCACCGGCAGGCCCAGCTCGCCGCGGGCCACCTCTACAGCCAAGCGCAGGTCGTGCAGCCCAAAGGGCGTCGGCTCGGTGACCATCAGGACAAAATCAGCATCCCGCATCGTCTCCACCACCGGGCAGGAGGTGCCGGGCTGGGCATCGAGGATGACCACCCAGCCGTCTGCCGCCTCAAGGTGCCGCTCCTTCAACTGGCGGATGATGGGTACCGCCATAGCCTGGCCCACGTCCATCGTACCCTGACCAAAGTCGATCATCCCA
>JASFHU010000093.1:0-10076 GCA_050123055.1 Anaerolineae bacterium | reverse complement strand
TATTCGTCGCCTGGAACGACGACACCGGCGAGACCTACGATGCGGCCTTTGCCTACGAGATTCCGGCGGATGGCGATTACCATCTCCTGGTATCAGACAGCCCGCAGGCTGACACCTTTGGTGAGTATCGCCTGACCGTTGGGCTGGATGCCCCGGACGTATTGGCCGGCGCTGCCCGGCCTACCGGACACGACATCGCTCAACTTGACGAGGCAGCGACGCCGCCCGTCGTGTCTGTGCAAGAAGTGATGGGAACCATCACCGAATTCGAGCCCGAGGTCCGCTTGAACCTGGCTCCCTTCAAGACCGGCGACACGCTCTATGCCTACGTCGAAGCCACCTCCGGAGACCTCACCCCGGTGCTGATCCTGGAGAATTTCGGTAGCAAGGTGCTTCGCAGCGCCAACCTGTCCGGTACCGAGCGCTGGGCCATCCTTTCCCATCGTTTTGATCGCAACGCCATTGACTACAGGCTGCGCATCCTGGGCACGCCCGCCGACGGCCCCCTGGCCACAGGCGAGTATCGCCTGCTGCTGGGTACCAATGCGCCGGACGTAGTGACCGGGGCGGCAGAGTCTGCTGGCGAGCCGGTGCTGCGAGAGCCCATCGAGGTACAGATCGGGGTCCGGCTGCAGCAGATCACGGGCGTGGACCAGGTGGCTGAAAACTTTGGCGCCGTCGCCGAGATCGAGCTAGGGTGGCAGGACCCGGCTCTGGCCTTCAGTCCCGATTCGTGCAACTGCGAATTCAAGATCTTTACGGGCGACGAGTTTGTCAAATACGCGGCCGGGAAGGGTGTCCAGTGGCCGCAGTTCACCGTCTTTAACCAGCAGGGAAACCGCTGGGTGCAGAACCGCAACGTCGTGGTCTGGTTCGATGGCCGCGCCCGCTACCAGGAACGTTTTACCACCGATTTTCAGGCCCCCGACTTTGACTTTACCCGGTTCCCCTTTGACACCCAGCAGCTCTACATCCGGGTTCATTCCCTGTACACCGATCGGTTCTTTGTCTATAACGACCCGGCTGACATGAGCAGCATCGGCACCACACTCGGTGAAGAAGAGTGGACTGTCCTGAATTCCGGGACCGAGACCCTAGTCGATGAGGATTCAAAGAGCCGCTTTGCCTTGGGCTTCCAGGTCCAGCGCCACCTCAATTTTTACATCTTTCGCATCTTTGTCCCTATCGTGCTGGTCATCCTGGTGTCCTGGTTCACCTTCTTTCTCAAGGAGTATGGCAAGCGGGTGGATGTGGCCAGCGCCAACCTGCTGGTCTTTGTCGCCTTCAACTTTACCGTTTCCAGCGAGCTGCCCCGGCTGGGTTATCTGACCTTCATGGACGCGGTTTTGATCGGAGTCTTTGCCATCAGTGCCTTTGTGGTGGTCTTTAACGTAATTCTGAAGCGGCTGGAGCTAAACGACAAACGAGACTTGGCCGAACGTCTTGACAAGTACTCCATCTGGGTCTACCCAGTGCTGTATGCCGTCGGCGCGGTGGCGGGCATCTTGATGTTCCTGCAGTAGCGAGAGAATGGGAGGGAAATGCATGAGGGATAGTAGATACTGGAACCTGCTCCGCTTCATCATCCGTGTCCTCGTCATCTGGGCCATCCAATCCGTGGCGCTGATCATCATGGCCTGGATCATGGACAGTGTGCAGATCGACACTGTGGGCACGGCCATCCTTGCTGCAGCGGTCATCGGCCTGCTGAACGCCCTGTTATGGCCCCTGCTCAGCTATATCGTCCTTCCCTTCGCCGTCCTGACCCTGGGCATCGCCTCACTGGTCATGAACGGCGTCATCATCTGGTTGGCCAGCGAGCTTGTGCCGGGCTTCAAGGTCCAAGACTTGTGGGCGGCGATGATCCTGGCCTTGGGCCTGACAGCCATCAACACCATCCTCAGCAGCCTGCTGACCATCGACGACGATTCCTCCTGGCAGCGCAACGTACTCAAACGCCGCGTGCAGCGCCAAAAGAATGTCGTCGAGACCGATGAGCCCGGGTTCCTCTTCCTGGAGCTGGACGGCCTGGCCAAGCCGGTCCTCGAACGCGCCGTCGAGGAAGGCCACATGCCCACCCTGACCCGCTGGTTGGAGACCGGCAGCCACCACCTGGTGGGCTGGGAGACCGACATGTCCTCCCAGACCTCGGCCAGCCAGGCCGGCATCCTGCACGGCAACAACCACAATATCCCGGCCTTTCGCTGGTACGACCGGGAGGCCAAAGAGATCGTGGCCTCCAGCAGCCCCGGCTTTGTGGCCGGGTTGGAAAAGGCCCTGTCCGACGGCAACGGCCTGCTGGTGGATGAGGGGGCCAGCCGCGGCAACCTCTTTTCCGGCGACGCACCCTACGTCATGAACACGGCCAGCACCATCCTGGACCGTTCCCGGTTCCACACCGCAGATTTCCAGTCCTACTTTCTCGATCCCTACAACTTTTCCCGGACGCTGCTGGTGTCTATCTGGGACATCATCCTCGAGATGTGGCAGTTCCGCAAAGCACGACGCAACAACGTCTATCCCATCTCTGACAAAAAGAAGCGGGGCGGCATCTATCCCCTGATGCGGGTCTTTATGACCGTCGTCATGCGCGACCTGAACATCAATACGCTGGTGGGCGACATCTTTGCCGGCGTGCCGGCGGTCTATGCCACCTTTGTGGGCTACGACGAGGTGGCCCACCACTCGGGCGTCGAGTCGGAGGACGCCTTTGACATCCTCCAAAAGCTGGACCACCAGCTCGCCCGGCTGGAAAGAGTGTCACGTCAGGCGCCGCGCCCCTATCACATGGTCGTGCTCTCTGACCATGGCCAGACTGGCGGCGCCACCTTCAAGCAGCGCTACCACATGACGCTGGAGGAACTGGTCCGCCAGTTGGCCCGCGAAAAATTCCGCGTACAGGGAGACGTGGATGTTCATGAGGACTGGGGCTACGTCAACTCTATGCTGACGGAAGCGGTGCAATTCGATAAGGGGGCGGTGGCGAAGCCGTTGGGCCGGGCCCTAAAGGGGCGTAGCCAGGAGGGCCAGGTCGCCCTGGGTCCTGAGGGCGCAGAGCAGCGAGACGCGGCTGCGGAGGAGGGCGAGGAATGGGAACCGGGCTCGACCATCATTGTGCTGGCCTCGGGCAACCTGGGCCTGGTTTACGGCACCGAGGTCCCCGAGCGGGCCACGCTGGAAGTGATCGAGGAGGTCTACCCGGGCCTGCTCGACGGGCTGGTCCAACACGAGGGCGTTGGCTTTGTGCTGGTCCACTCTGAGGAGCGCGGACCGGTCGTCATCGGTGCGGAGGGCAGGCACTATCTGGCCGAGGACCGGGTGGAGGGGGAGGATCCCCTGGCCGGCTTTGGCCCCAACGCTGCCCGGCACCTGAAGCGCAACGATGGCTTTGAGGATGCGCCCGACGTCTATGTCAGCAGCTTTTACGACCCCGAGAAGAACGAGGGAGCCGCCTTTGAGGAGCAGATCGGTTTCCACGGCGGCATGGGCGGCACCCAGACCCAGCCCTTCCTGCTCTACCCAGCCGAGTTGCCCCTGGACGACGAGCCGTTGATCGGCGCGGCAGCGGTGCACAGGGTCCTCAAGAGCTGGGTGAGCAACGGAACAGAGGAGGCACGGTCATGACAGAGGCTACAGAGCGGCAAACAACGTCGTCGCTTGCAGAACGCCAGAGGGCGGGCAAGGCGCTTCGCCGGCAGGTGCCCCGCCGTAGCCACGGCCACTGGGCCCCTGCGCCCGACAGGCCGGATCCCATCGGCTTGCTCCAGGCCCAGGATGAGGGCCGCCTGGAACACCTGCTGCCCATCAAGTATGGCCGGATGCTCGAATCGCCCTTTGCCTTCCTCCGAGGCTCGGCTGTCGTCATGGCCGCTGACCTAGCGAACACGCCCAGGACCGGGCCCGAGGTTGTGCTGTGCGGCGATGCCCACCTGAACAATTTTGGCGTCTTTGCCACGCCCGAGCGCCAGTTGGTCTTTGACATTAATGACTTTGACGAAGCCTTCCCCGGCCCCTGGGAGTGGGACCTCAAGCGCCTGGCCGCCAGCGCCGTGGTTGCCGGGCGGGCAAATGGTTTCAGCAACAAGGTCTGCCGGCGCATGGCCACAGCGATTGTCGAGACCTATCGCACCGCCATGGAGCGCTTTGCGCAGATGCACACCCTGGATGTCTGGTACTACCACGTCGATACTGAAGCCGTACTAGCCATCTTTGAGACCGCGTCGTCGCGCCAGGCGGCAAAGGGCGCCAAAAGGATGGTAAAAAAAGCGCGCTCCCGCACCCACCAGCAAACCCTGGATAAGCTCACCAGCGGCGAGGCAGCCAAGCGACGGATCATCAGTGACCCGCCCCTTCTGGTGCCCTGGCGCGAAATGGCCTTTTCTTTCTCTGTCGGCGACGCCGAGGCGATACAGTTCGCCCAGGATCCCGTCGAGCAGGCCTGGACACAATACCTTGACAGCCTGCCCGATGAGCGGCGCTATCTCTTGCAGCGCTTCCACCTGGCCGACGGCGCCCTGCGGGTAGGTGGCGTGGGCAGCGTTGGCACCCGCTGTGCCATCGTTCTCCTCGAAGGCCATGACAGCGATGACGCATTGCTCCTGCAGCTCAAGGAAGCCGGGCCATCGGTCCTGGAGCCCTACGTAGAGCGGCGAGGCCAATACCGGCCTGCACGGCGCGTGGTGACCGGGCAGCGCCTGATGCAGGCGGCCAGTGACATCTTTCTCGGCTGGCACAGCAGCGATCTCTCGGGACGCGAGTACTACTGGCGGCAACTGAAGGACATGAAGGGCTCGGCCGACGTGTCAGCCATGGATGAGGATGGCTTCAAGACCTACGTCCAGCTTTGCGGCTGGTGTCTGGCCCGGGCGCATGCCCGAACTGGCGATGAAGCGGCCATCCGGGGCTACATCGGCAAGAACGACTCCTTTGCCAAGGCCATCGCCGATTTCGCCGCCGCCTATGCCGACCAGACCGAGCGCGACTATCAGGCTTTGGTGGCGGCCGTAGACTCAGGTCGCGTCGTGGCCCAGACTGGCATATAATCAAAGACAGCAGGGGGAACCAATGTTCGAAGACATACTTCAAACCATTATCCTGCCCATCGCACTGCGTCTGCTGCTGGCGGCTGTGGTATGGGTAATCGGCCGCTGGCTGGCCAGGCGCTCACGGGGCTGGCTGACCACATCGCTGGAGAAAACGGACCTTACAGAATCCTTCATCACGCTGATCAACACCCTGGTCTACTATGGCATCCTGATCCTTGCCGGAGCCGCTGCCCTGGCAGCCCTGGGCGTTCCGGTCAGTATCCTGGCGACTGCTCTGGGCATCGTTGTCATCGTGCTGGCCATCTCCCTGCAGCAATCGCTGGGCAACCTGGCGGCGACCGTCATCATCCTGCTCTTCAAACCCTTCAAACTGGGCGATGTTATCGAAACGGGTGGGACATTGGGTGCCGTGCACGAGATCCAGATGCTCAGCACGGTGCTGAACTCGCCCGACGGCAAGACTCATATCATCCCCAACGGCAAGATCCAGGGTGGCGGCCTGGCCAACCTTAGCACTACCGGCATCCTGCGCCTTAACCTGAGCTTTGGCATCAGCTACGACAGCGACCTGGACAAGGCGAAGAAGATCCTGACCGACCTGTTAGCCGCCGATGAGCGGGTGCTCGACGAGCCGCCGGCCCGGGTATTCGTCCAGCAGTTGGCCGACAGCTACGTCGAATTGGCCGCCTGGCCCTTTGCCAAGGCGGACGATTATGGGGTGTTGCAGGCAGAGCTGGTGGAACGGGCCATGAACGAGTTCGATGCCGCCGGCATCATCATGCCCTATCCGCAGCAGGACGTGCACGTCTACAGGCACGAGCAATAGCTATCATACTGGACCAGGGTTGCCAGACCTGTCCCGACAGGTTTTTATGGCCGTCGTGCTACTACGAATGCCTGCCGAGGGCTAGCTCAGGCTTCGGAAAATGAGAGTTGTCATAAAACTGTCAGATCTTGAAGCCAGAATGAGAATGGCGGGGCGGACTGGTCCAATCTCGTCGGAAATGAAAAAGGCATCGGTCCAAACCGATGCCTGATCATCAACCACAACACCAGGTCGCTACAACGGCTCCACCACCAGGCTGCCCACCGGGGTGATGATGCTCCGCGTGCCCATCAGCGTCAGGTGGCCGTCCCCGTCCATCTCCACCTGCTTGAGCATCTCCTGCCGGCGTTGCTCCAGCAGCTCCATCCCTTCGTTCTCCCGCACCGGCTACTTGCAGCGTTTTGAAGAAGAGTGCGTTTTGCGTTTGTAGAGGCCGCCGGCCAACGGTCGGACTCGGTCGTTTGTGGACGGCTGAAGCCGTCAAACCCAGCGTTCTCCGACGGCCCGCTACAGCTCCACAAAATATGCCCTGCAGGCCATCTGGATCAGCTCCCTAGACAGCATGGGCGTCGTGCCCCGGTAGTGGGCAATATCCACGATCTCGTCCAGGAGGTCGCGGGGATGGCAGGCACGCATGGGGTTCCCCGGCTTGATATAGTACTCGCGCAGCAGATAGCCCAGCGCCTCCTCGTCAAAGGGGATGTCGTGCGAGATGCACTCGCGGCGAAAGATCTCCCGGAATTCTTCGAAGGACGGGTCGCCGATCTCGATCTTGTGCCGGATCCGCCGCAGGAACGCCTCGTCCACCAGGTCGCGGGGTTCCAGGTTGGTCGAAAATACGATCAGCACCTCAAAAGGCACCTCGATCTTTTGACCCGTGTGCAGCGTCAAATAGTCGACCCGCTTTTCCAACGGCACCACCCAGCGGTTGAGCAGGTCGCGCGGTCGTACCTGTTGCCGCCCAAAGTCATCGATCAGGAACATCCCACCGTTGGACTTCATCTGGAAGGGCGCCTCGTAATACTTGGCCGCAGGATCCCAGACCAGGTCCAGGGTCTCCAGTGTCAGCTCGCCGCCGGTCATGATCACCGGCCGCTGAACCTTGAGCCAGCGCCGGTCGTAGCGTGTCCGGATGGTTGGGTGTTCGTCCGCGCTGTTGGGCTCCGGGTCCTCTGCCATCTGGTGGTTCACCGGGTCATAGACCTTGATCACCATGCCCCCGACCTCGACGGCGTAGGGGATGTACATCTCGGCCCCCAGCACCACCCGGCCGATGCCTTCGGCGATCACGGTTTTGCCGTTGCCCGGGTCGCCGTACAGAAAGATCGAGCGCCCCGAATTCGCCGCCGGGCCCAGCCGGTCCAGCATCTCGTCGTTCACCACCAGGTGCTCCACCGCCTGCCGCATCGTATGCTCGTGGATCGAGGTGGTCAGCATCGGCTGCTGCTGGATGCCGTCTGCATAGTCGGTCAGCGTCACCGGTGCCGGGCCCGCATACTGGCCGCGCTCCAAGATCTCGCGGGCTCGCTCGATGCCCTTGCCCGTGATCGTGTAGCGGTAGCTCGACTGCGAGAGGTGCCCGCCGCCCTTGATCTCGCAGAGCATCTCGCGCTTCAAGAATTCTAGCACGCGATCTACCACCCCGCCGAACGGCAGCCGCATCTTGTCCGCGATCTCGCCGCCCGTCACGTAACCCTGAAAATAGAGCAACTTTAGCGCCAGGTCCGACAGAAAGCTGAGCCCCAAGCCCGTCTCATCCACTGATGTTGGTTCCTTGGGGACAAACTGGTTTGTAAAGCCACGCGAAGCAGCCAGGTTCTCGTTCACTCCAAAGCCTCCAGGATTGCCGTCAATAGATCTCGCACCACAAACGGCTTGACCAGATACCCCTCAAACTGCCCCTCGTGGGCGGCCGTTGCCTCGGGGTCCTCCAGATGGTGCCTAGCGCTGATGATCAGCACCGGGATCTGGCGCAACTTTCCGTCCGTCTTGACTGTCTCCAACACCTTCCAGCCGTTGAGATCCTCCATCATCAGGTCGAGCAGGATCAAGTCTGCCCCGCCCTCGCGCAGGTTGCGCAGGCCCTCCAGGCCGCCCAACGCCGGCACCGGTTCGTACCCGCCCCGCCTGAGGATCACACTTAGCAGGTCGATCATATCGGCATCATCTTCGATGATCATCACTCTTGGCTTTTGCGTCATCACTGAATCTCCACGACGGCTTCATCGGTGTACGGGAATGAGGAGTCCACGGCGCGCAGTACGGCCATTAGTATAGCACAGCCTGACCAACTCGGCAACTCTTGCGCCATTCAGCATCTCCCATCGCCGTTCTGCATCCGGCCCCCGGAGCGGGGGCTGCAAGCAAAGATCGTTCTTCCTGAGCGCTCTGCATCCGGCCTGGTCATACTTGTCAAAACACCCCGGCTGGGGTATAATGCCCCTGTCCATCGGGGCGTAGCGCAGACCGGCTAGCGCGCACGGTTCGGGTCCGTGAGGTCGGAGGTTCAAATCCTCTCGCCCCGACTGACACCCATCGAAGCTCACACGGTATGGTCTCAAGGATGCCGTGTGGGCTTTTGTGTTTCCTGGCTCCCTTACCCTGCCCCAGGCTCGTTGCCACCCGACTGTATGCCAAGCTTCCGCACCCCTGAATCGGGGTGCGTGGGCGGCTCGGCCTCCTCGACCCAGTCCCGAAGGAAGTGGCGCAGGGCCTGGCTCAGCGTGATGTCCTCAGACTGGGCTTTGTCCTTGGCCTTGTCGTATAGGTCTTGGGGCAGGCGAAACGTGATCTTGGGCTCCATTTGTCCTGTTTGTCTTACTCTGTCTTACGGCCTCCATTGTAGCCAGTTGTCGCCCAGCCGTCAATAGTACAAAGGGACTAGCTGCCACCCAGATTCGAAGCATCTCAAGTTGTCAATAACGGTAGGGGCACGCCAGGACACTGAGATGGTGAGATAGTGAGACAGTAGCTAGGCCGCTTGGCGGAGGGCACGGGCCGACCGGAGTCGGCTGGACCTTCGCTCATCTGAGTTGCCGCGATTGTCCACACGACGGTCGGGCTCGATTGCTTAACCGGCACAACTACGACTGAAGTCGTTACTACGAACCAGAGAACCATTTGCGCCGTCGTGTACTAGGGTGAGTTCTGCACTGCCACCCACGTACCGGGGGCGAACTCGAGGCGTTTAGGTATGGGTCCGGTGATGAGCTGTAGGTTGCGGCAGCCATCGTTCAGACTGGCCGGCCAGGCGGCGACAGAGTTATAGCTGGGCGGCCCGAGATAGGTGACGGCGAGTCGGAGGCCGCCTTCGGGCATGGCGATCCGATACTCGACCTCTTCCGGGGTACCCATGTTGCCGTTGTTGGCCAGCCAGCCCTCCTGCTCGAGATACCGATCGCGCTCCTGCTGGGCTGCAGCGCTCTTGTCTATGCTCCTGCATTTCCAGGCGAAGGGCCGGGTCTGCTGCCACTCCTCTCCGTCCGGCTCGTAGACGGCGGTGCCTAACGCCGCCGAGGAGTGGAGGACGGCCACCGCCTGCCCGCGGTCCAGGCAGATGCTGACCACCCCGTTACCCCTCGTGGCCGAGCGCAGGCCGAGGTAGAGATAGTCCCCATCATGCAGGAGGTACAGCTCGCTGCCGTCGGAGAGCGCTTCTTGCCGGGCGCCAGCCCACTCGTCCGGGGAGAAGGTGCCGTCGATGGTGGGGCTCTGTCCCAGGGGAACGCGCACGCTGAGCTCGTCCGGGATGGCTGTGTCGGTTGGGATCGAAGTGTCGGTGGGGGCAGGTATCTCTGTTCGGACCGGTGTGCTGGTGGGGACCGGTGTGCTGGTGGGGACCGGTGTGCTGGTGGGGACCGGTGTGTCGGTGGGGCCTGCGGTAGGGGTGAAGGGAAGGGCCGCGGTCGCCGGCTCGGCTGCCGGTCCGGGATCGGCACCGCCGCAACTGGCAGCCAGAAGCGAAAGGGCCACCAGGGCGATGAGCATGGCCTGACGTATGGGCATCGAACCGCTCCTTCCGGGAAGTGGTCTTCTGAGTATAGCGCAAAACCCTTGCGGGGGCATCGGGCAAATGGGGAATCTGCACCTGGCCACTTGGCCTATTCCAGTGCATGGACTTGGACCTGTCACTACATTTTTTTGCGCAAAATTCGGGGGGTAGCAAACGGGATCTGTTGAACTTTAACAATTGAGGTAGAATGGCA